>JAYTEB010000197.1:0-2905 GCA_043735605.1 Candidatus Lloydbacteria bacterium
CCGAGTCGGGGTCGAGAGCACTTAGATTTTTGATGGCTTTCGCATCAAAAAGCTTAGTGACTCGTGACACTGAGCTATCCTTGCTCATTCCTCTCGAAATAGGTTCGAGCAAACAGAAGCAAAAGAGCACAAGAAGAGACGTTGCGGAAATGGGTCGGAGGAAAGTCATATCGCAAGGCGATACGGCGACAATCCGAAATCCGTTCGCCCAAAAATCCCATAAATCCCCCCAGTGTATGCAAATGCAAAATACTAAATCCAAATGCGTGCTCTATGCGCGAAAGAGCACCGAGGAAGATGACAAACAAGTGATGTCCATAGACGCGCAGTTGTTCGAGTTAAAGGAATACGCGCATAGAGAAGGAATCGAGATCGTGAAGGTGTTCACCGAAGCGAAAAGCGCAAAGACCCCGGGGCGAGACGAGTTTGCCAAGATGATGGCGTATATTGAGGCGAGTAGCGAGCCATTGGGTATCTTGTCATGGCACCCCGATCGTCTCGCCCGCAATTCTGTTGATGGTGGAAAGATCATTTACATGGTAGACATCAACAGAATTGCTTCATTGCGCTTTCCGCAGTTTTGGTTCGAGCCCACTCCGCAAGGGAAATTCATGTTGCAAGTGGCGTTCGGACAGAGCAAGTATTTTTCTGACAATCTGGTGGAGAATGTGAAGCGTGGAATCCGCCAGAAATTGCGCAAGGGGGAGTGGCTCACACTGGCACCGCTTGGCTATGTGAACAATCTAAAAACCCGCAATATCGAACCAGACCCTGTGAAGTCGCGGGTTATTCAGCTTGCCTTTGAACAGTATGCCACCGGCACCCACACACTCATCTCCCTCGCGCAGTTTCTGGCTGAGCATGGTGTAGTGCAGAGAAGAGGTACGCCACTTGCCAAAGTTTCCGTTGTGAAGATGTTGTCGAATCGTGCATATATCGGCTTCATCAAGCATCGTGGAGAATGGCACAACGGAAACTTCGAGCCAATTCTTTCTCCGACACTGTTTGAAGCAGTGCAGAAAGTGCTCACATCACGCAAGAAGCCACGCAAGTCGAAGGTGGCACTTCCTTTCGCATTCACGGGATTTGCAACGTGTGGCGAGTGTGGCTGTGCGATTACGGCGCAGTATGCCACCAATAGATGGGGTACGCGATATACATACTATCGCTGTACCAAGAAGGGTGGTGTGTGCGCACAGCCGTACATACGAGAGGAAACACTCGCCACACAGTTGCAAGCACTGCTTCAATCAGTGTCGCTTCCTTTGTCTGAAATTGCCGCTATGGAAAAGCAGATTACTACTTGGGAACAAGAAGCAATTTCCGAAAAAGGAAGTGTTGCCCAAATCCTTAAAACCAAACTTGCGGAGACGAAGGAGAAGCTTGATAAACTGGTGTCGCTCTATCTCGATGGCGATATCGAACGAGCAACCTATTTGGAACGCAAAGACATTCTCCTTCGCCAGAAAGCCAAGTTTGAGGAAAGTTTTAAGGATGTTGGACAACAGAGAAAGAATTGGCTCGAACCCTTGCGGAATTTCGTTTCGTCCTTACAGCAAGCCGCTGCATTAGAAAAAACCTCCAATCACAATGAGTGGAAGAAGTTTTTTCAGTCTATCGGCTCTAACCCCACAATTTCAGGAAAAACAGTTTCCATACACTGGGGGGATTTATGGGATTTCGCCCTTGCTGCCAAGGGCGAACGGATTTCGGATTGTCGCCGTATCGCTTCGCGATACGATTTTCCGCCGACCCATTTCCGCAACGTCTCTTCTTGTGCCTAGGAGAGGACTTGAACCTCCACGCCTTGCGGCATCAGTTCCTAAGACTGACGTGTATACCAATTTCACCACCTAGGCTAGGCGTAGGGGAATAGTAGCGGATAATACGCAAAAGGGGAATACACTCAAGGTCTTGCATATTTTTGAGATGGCGGTAATGTCAAAGGAGTATTCTTTGGGGAGTGTTATGAATAAGTACGCTCAAAAAGTCTTCGCGCACCTGCATGCTCATCGCGTACGCATCGTGGTGGCATCACTTTTTATGCTTGCGATCTTCATTGTACGTTCGCAGGCTGAAGAGGACATAGAATGGTACGGATACCTTTTTGTACTTGCGTTGGTTGGATTTTATAGAGAAATTTGGAATATTTTTTCATTCGTCGTATTTGCGATCTTCTTTCAATGGAGACACTTTGCTACGACGGAAAAGAACGAGGTATTGAGGCTGATGTGTGGTGTATGTGGCAGTGCCCCGACCATGCGTCTCCGACTCTCACTCACGCACAAGGAGAAGATGCGGCGCATTGAAGGATCCAGTCATGGCGGGTTTACTGCGGGGCTCGGCATAGAGGCAGATCTACCTGAGTACTATGTTTGTCGCGATCATCATCCAATGCGAGGAAGAAAAAAACACGAGACATTTCGAGCGGTGCATGAAGTAAACCCTGAGTTCGAGATTGACCAAGTGCTTCCGCTTCAGGACGAATAACACAAGAGACCTTTAGTGGGTCTCTTTTTGAAAAAATAAAAACCGACATTAGTCGGGTTTTGTGAATACTCCCTCGCACCGTGGGCACTTGAGCTTCTTGAGTGGCACATCGCAGGTGGGGCAGTGGGGCCAGAGGGAGACACTTTGTGAGTCTGGAGTCACCCTGCAAGAGTGACAGTGGCCATCCACGAGCCTATCTTCACAGGGCGGGTCGTCGTGGTGGGCGGCATAGACAAATTGCATGTGGGTCTTTCGGCTTTGAGTGAGAACGACTGGGCAAAAATTAACACATAGTGTACGTGTGTGCAATGTGGGAGAGATTTCGATTCTCACAGAATCTGTATGCACCGGTAGTTTTGTAGAGCCAAAACAACACCAAGGTCTTCGAATCCTGCACGAAAGTGCTTCCGAGCAC
>JAYTEB010000198.1:0-1150 GCA_043735605.1 Candidatus Lloydbacteria bacterium
CCGTTTTTTAACCATGGTACCTAATTTCTAGCAGTTCTGTGGCTTAACCACAAGGCAGAATGGTCAAACTAAGACTCGATTTATGTACCTTATGCCGAACAATTCGTCGCGGACCAAATCGTTATTACTGGTCGCGCACACGAGGAAGTAGGCGAAGTAGGGAGCTATTACCATGACTTCGAAGTAAACGGCTTGGCAGTAACGGATTGGGAGGCACTCGTCAGGTTTGTTTAAGTACGCGAACACCAAAACCCTACCAAGGGTTTTTTGCTACAAATTATTGAGCCTGAGTATTTGTAATACGCCAGTTACCGTTTGCGACGATGGACGAAAGTGGGGGATGTTTTTTGCCTTCTCTTGATGCCGCGGCGATGGCGATCATAAGTGCGTTGTCGGTAGACAGTGCGGGGGTGGGGAATAGTACCGAGACCTGAGGTTGCTCTTTTTCTGCCCGCTCCGTGAGTGTTGCGCGCAGGCGCGTATTTGCGCTGACGCCACCACCCACGACGATAGTCTTTGCGCCAAATGTCTCACATGCACGTAGTGTCTTTTTTGTGAGCACCTCCACGCACGCTTCTTCAAACTCCCTCGCGATATTATTTCTTTGCGTTTCGGTGAGTATGCCGAGGTCGCGCACGAGGTAGAGCACTGCGGTCTTGAGTCCTGAAAATGAAAAATCAAAATTCTGTGCATGCAACATTGGGCGCGGGAGCGTGTACTCTCCCCGTGCTCCATCGAGTGCACATGCTGCTATTTCGGGCCCACCAGGGTAGGGGAGGCCGAGCATGCGCGCGACTTTGTCGAATGCCTCGCCCACTGCATCGTCTTTTGTTTCCCCAAGGAGCTCATACGTGCCCCACTCCTTCATGAGGATAAGCTCTGTGTGCGCACCGGAAACAAGGAGGCCGAGGAGGGGGAGCACCGTGTCGCGCATGCGCATACCCGTTTCAGTTTTTTCCAAAAGTGGCGTGAGGAGGTGGCCCTCCATGTGGTTGATGGGCATCACGGGTATTTTCCATACAAGTGAAAGTGCTTTTGCGAAGTTGATGCCAACCCAGAGCGCAGGCTCGAGCCCTGGGCCCGAGGTCACCGCGATCATGTCTATCGCGGGTGGGTTCCAGTTGGGAACCTCAGAAATAAATTGCGCATA
>JAYTEB010000199.1:0-1147 GCA_043735605.1 Candidatus Lloydbacteria bacterium
GTCTATCTGCATCCCGCTACGTGCGATAATGTGCCCTGCGCCCTCCGTGACGATAGCCACTTGCATTGCATCGTGTACGCCATTCTCCGATGACGCACCAGACTGTATGGCCGCGCCAACCTCATAACGCTTAAATACTTCAGGAAACCCTCCGATATGATCGAGGTCGGGATGTGAAAGCACTGCGACGTCGATACTACGGTCCCCAAATGGCATCACACGCGAAAGCGCGCGCAGCGTAGCGCCGGAGGGAGGACCCGCGTCGTAGAGGAGTTGGTTGCCATTCGGCCCTTCAATGAATACCGCGTCACCCTGCCCCACGTCTAAAAATGACACGCGAAGTGTACCCTGATGTGCACCGAGCATCACGACAAGGATGATGGTGTCTACCACAAGGATGATGCTCGCGAGAACGAAGAGCGGGTGCATGGAAAGCCAGCGGAAAAACTCCTTATGTTTCATAAAATGAGCCTACGCAAGGATGACGCTGCTGTAAAGGTGGCGTGAGTGGGGTAGTGTGCATGCACAAATTGGTGTATACTACACACCATGAACAAACCTGAGTTTGCCATTGTTGCCACCGACGTACTCATCGTGCGTATGAGGGCGGGGGTAGTCGAGGTCGCAACACAGGCGATACACCGCCCACCTCACTACACCAACATCAGCGCATTTATTGGTGGTGTACTTAAGCCCACAGAAACGTCGCTCCATGCAGCAGTGCGTATCATCAAAGAGAAAACGGGCCTCGACGGAAAGCGCGTCTTCCTCACTCCGCTGAAATTCTATGACCGTGTCGACCGCGACTTGCGCGGGCGCGTCATCGCCATAGCCTACATAGGCATTATGGATGACGTTGTGAAAACGGGTACAGAGACGGTCTGGCTCCCCTTGCGGAGCGTAGGGCGCCTCGCGTACGACCACAACGAAATGCAGAAAGATATCCTCACCTACATGCAGGAGCACCTCTTTATCACGAGCATTGCCCTACGCTTCATGCCAAAAGAATTTACCATCGCACAACTAAAAGCGCTGTACGAATACCTACTCGGTAAAGACATCGACAAGCGGAATTTCTACAAATTCATCGAAGGGTTGCCGATAAAAGAGACAGGGAGGCTCGCCAAAGAAGGTCGAGGCCGCCCCG
>JAYTEB010000200.1:0-2882 GCA_043735605.1 Candidatus Lloydbacteria bacterium
TCACTGTGGTTACCGAAACCTATGGTTTGCATCTTGTCGATGAATTCACTGCCGATATTTGATGTCATCACGATAACGGTATTCTTGAAATTCACCACCCTCCCCTTTCCGTCGGTAAGCCTACCGTCGTCGAGCACCTGAAGCAAAATATTGAAGACTTCCGGATGTGCCTTTTCTATTTCATCAAAGAGAATGACGGAGTACGGGCGATGGCGTACCATCTCGGTGAGGTTGCCGGACTCTTCATGTCCGACGTAGCCTGGGGGTGCACCAATGAGCTTTGAGACGGCAAACTTCTCCATGTATTCCGACATGTCCACACGAATCATCGCTTTTTCGTCGTCGAAGAGAAAGCCCGTGAGTGCCTTTGTAAGCTCGGTCTTCCCTACTCCCGTCGGACCCAAAAAGAGGAAGGAGCCAATGGGGCGACCTGGGTCACTGATGCCCACACGGGAGCGCTTCACCGCGTCTGCAATCTTCTGTATCGCAGCATCTTGGCCGACCACGCGGCGACGCAGCTCCTCTTCAATGCGCGCAAGCTTTGAGGCTTCTTCCTCGAGCATCCGCACAAGCGGGATGCCTGTCCATTTTGCAACGACTTTTGCGATGTCTTGCTCGGTCACCTCTTCGTGGAGTATACGGCGCGAACTCTGAAGCTTCTTTAACTTTGCGCTTTTCTCTACCAAGCTCTTCTCGAGTAGCGGTATCTTGCCGTAGCGAATCTCTGCAGCCTTTGCAAGGTCGCTCTTTTGCTCGGCACCCTCAGCTTCGAGGCGAAGGACTTCGAGCTCTTTTTTGATACTGCGCAGCGCGAGCACGAGCTCTTTTTCGTTACTCCACTTTAATTCAAATTCACGGGTCTCTTCTTTTAGGTCCGCAATTTCCTTCTGAATTATTTTCATGCGCTCCCTCGCTTTTTTGCCACTCGCGCCCTCACTTTCTGTCTTGAGTGCTTCGTTTTCGATCTCGAGGCGCATTATTTTGCGGTGTGTTTGCTCGAGTATTGTTGGCTTGTTTTCCAGCTCGATGCGGAGTGCTGATGCCGCCTCGTCGATGAGGTCTACTGCCTTGTCGGGTAAAAACCGGTCCGCAATGTAGCGACTCGAAAGGTTGACTGCAGCCAAAATAGCGTCGTCGGTGATGCGTACGCCGTGGAAAATTTCATACTTTTCTTTGAGCCCACGCAATATCGCCACTGCGTCTTCGGTCGAGGGCTCGTTGATGTATACCGGCTGGAAGCGGCGCGTGAGGGCGGGGTCTTTTTCGATATATTTTTGGTATTCCATAATAGTCGTGGCTCCTATGGCGCGGAGCTCTCCACGCGCGAGTGCGGGCTTGAGCATGTTGGACGCATCCATCGCCCCCTCAGCAGCCCCTGCGCCGACAATGGTGTGGATCTCGTCGATAAACAAAATAATCTTCCCCTCGGACTTTTCAACTTCTTTCATAATAGACTTCAGGCGCTCTTCAAACTCGCCGCGATACTTGGTGCCCGCGATGAGGAGCCCCAAGTCGAGTGAGACGAGCTCTTTGTCGCGCAGAAACTCAGGGACGTCCCCACGTGCAATGCGTTGTGCGAGGCCTTCCACCGCGGCGGTCTTTCCTGTGCCCGCCTCGCCGATGAGTATGGGGTTGTTTTTGGTGCGTCGAGAAAGTATCTGCATCACACGACTGATCTCTTCGTCGCGCCCTATGACGGGGTCGAGCTTGTCTTCGCGCGCAAGCTTGGTGAGTGAGCGGGTGTACTTGCCTATAGCACGCAATTTTTTCGGGCCACCTACTGCATCGCCTTGGCCACTGTCGCGTAGCTCGTAGAGTACACGAAGTACATTTTCACGGTCGATGCGTAAACGTAAAATAAGCTCCTGTGCGGGAGAAGGAATGCTCATAAGGGAAAGCAAAAGATGCTCAGTCGAGATAAATTGGTCGTTCAGTTCTTTTGCCTGCTGTTGCGAAGACTCGAGTGCCTGTGCGAGCTCGGGGGTGAGGTAGAGCTGGTATGAAGATGCTGTTTGTGCGCCTATTTGCCCGCCCTCTTCGAGGGACTCCAAAATAGACTCAGTCATGGCGCCTGGGTCTACCTCGAGCTTCTCTATGATGGAGAGCACCATACTCTCTTCCTGCAATATAAGCCCCGCGAGCAAGTGCATCGGGGTGACATGTGTCTGGCCTCGCTCAATGGCGAGCTCATGTGCGCGGCGAATAGCGTCGCGTGCTTTTGTGGTGAAATTTCCAAATGGTGGCATGGGGATGGTGTAAGTAGTAAAGATCTGAATATGCAGGGGTTAGGTTTCTAATTTACCATATATTGCCGATGTGTCAATCAGCACCCCTCTTTCTACTTTAGGGCACCGATGCACTCGCGGCTGGGGGTGTCACAAGCATCATGAGGCTGAGGATGCGTGCGGTGGGGTAAATCTCGAGCGGCTTTCCTGTGGCGGTGGATACTGCGATGCCGACCGCCTGCCCGTCGAGGTTCACCACGAGCGCGCCCTCATACCCTTCGGGGATGCGTGGTGATGTTTCAATACTCCCCACGTAGCGCGATGAGCTTGTTGCATTCGGTTTTCCATAAACCAACTTCGTAAGTGTCGCCTTAAAAATCTCCAACCCGTATTCTCCGCCGAGGACAACTGCGGTTTGTGCCACCTTGGGCTCTGTCCCCACTGGGCCAAACGACACTGCATCGAGCGTTTCTGTGTCGGCAAGTGCCAAGCGCAAAAATGTGACCGGCGAGTCGGCATACTCCGCTTTCTCCACGATGGTACCGGTGTATGTTTTTTCACCGACCATGACCGTGAAGGGATTCGGATTTGTACTCCTGCTCGTATTTACTCTTGAAAGTGTCGCGGCGTCGGTGGCAACCATTCCGTCGCGAGAAA
>JAYTEB010000201.1:0-7011 GCA_043735605.1 Candidatus Lloydbacteria bacterium
CCCCTTAAATTGATTGAAGTCCATAGTGGGAGGATTATAACACAAAGTGAGATGCTACGGGTATCACCCGCTAAAATACAGAGACAGAGAAAAGACGTCGACTACGCCACTAACGAGTGGCAATTTGTAGCCATTGCCCGATCCGCAGGCATCTGCAGTAATAAAAAACTCCCGCAAACGGGAGCTACACTTTTTGCATCAAACCCCAATTACGAATAAGGAGTATTTTAAACACTAGATGCTTCTCTGTGCATTTCGATCTGGGAGAGCAGGCACTCTGGGATGACGCCATGTGTTTGCCACTGCGTACCATCTGGCGGAGCGAAGTACCTGAGATTGTCGTGCCAAGGCATCTTCACAATCAGCGGACCAACTCCAAACTCTTGTTTCAGCCTGGCGCATGCCGGAAGAAAAATATCTCTCGTGAGGGCATCGAGATTACCCCCCTCATCTTCTCCTCCGTGGTAGTCCTCAAAAATTACCGCATGTGCAACAAACAATGAGAGATAGGCTGTGTAATACTTTTCAGCACCACCAAACTGCGAGAAAAATTCGGAAAGATTAATGACTGAGTCACGGAGTCCGAATAGTTGGTGTAGCTGGTGGTGGTACTCCACGAGTGATGCGCCATCATCAAGCACTATTTCATTGAGTCGCTGCATCCGTTTCTCTTGGAGTGCCGCCAATTTTTTTGTTTCCACGACGATTCCACCGTTTCTCCCTCGTCTCATATAGAAACATGGGTGAAGCAAGCTTCGTTTGAATGGAGAATGCGTACTCAGCGAACCCTTCGTATGCTCCATCCAGATAGGTTTGAATCCAGACATTTGAGCATATTCACAGAAGAGCACATCCTCGTATCTCCGTGTGGCAACGCCTCGTCCAAAGACGGCGACCCGCTCGAAATCGAAACAACGTGAAGGGATATGCCACCCTTGGTCTTTCCACCACTTCTCAATCCGCCGTCGGAGTGAAAATCTATTGCTGAGTTCCGCGCGCGCTTCAGCTGGAGAGTGATATGTATCAATTTGGTTCATATCCGATCCTTTCAAGTTTTGACATCGTGTGATGCGAAACATAAGAAATGATGGAGCGAACCCACAGAGACTTCGTCTCCACTTCAAGTGATTGAGTGTTATGCTGTGCTGTTCAGACTATCAAAACTCCTTGTTAAAAGAACATTCGAAGTCACTACTATATGCCTCAAATTTTTCGTGTCAATGATGATGAGTATTGACCTCATGGGCACTCATGAAGTGAGGGGGCATTCATTATCAAACTAAAGCCCATAAAAAAATTTTGTCCTCACGACGAATTCACCTTTATGGTATTCTTTCTCTATGAACCTAACGAACGAAGCTGAGGAAAAACTGTTTGAAGAGCAAGAATCTCGTGAGGAAGAGCTTCTTTTGTCACATGATCTCAATCGGCCAAAAGGCTACACCAAGTCACAAGCGTGGCAGTCTATCAAGCGACACTTAATCCCGATTCGGAAAGAAATTATTTTTCTGTTAGTCCTCGGCGTGATATCAGCCGCGGCCAATGGTTCAGTGCCGTATATCACCGGGCAATTCTTTGATGCATTGATCGCACTATCTGTAGGAAATGAAGGTGTATGGGGCGAATTTTCTCTCTGGTCGGTATTACTTACGCTTTGGGTTTTGCTCCAATTCTCCTCAAATATCATCGACTGGCATATGCGCAACAGACAGGAAAGCACGTGGTTGAGAATGCGCCTCACTATCGAATCACTGGGGTTCATTCATCTCTTGCGACTTCCGCTTGCATACCACAAACAGCACAGCATTGGTGGGTCGATAGATATTGTAAACACTGCAGGCTGGCGGATCTCCGCAGCGCTTCGCAGCATTCTTGAGGTTGCACCACAATTCCTCTCAATGGTCATTGGGATCATCTTGGCGGCGAGTATCCACAAAACCCTTGCAGGAATACTGTTCATCGGAGTGTTCATCTACTCGGTCATTTTATACAAGATGCTCCGTCCTATTGCTGCGATGGACGATCATGCGCACCGACTCTGGAATCAGAATTGGCAGAAAACAACAGAAAAGATCCACGCCGCAGAAGCGGTGAAGCAGGCGTCTGCAGAACAATATGAAGCAAAAAGCATTACCCGCGCTCTCCTTGGACGGGTATTTCAAGTGTGGAGCAAAATGGAAAAACATTGGGGAAATATCTCATTTTGGCAACGCATGATCGTCTTTGCGACCCAGCTCTTTGTCTTTGTGTTTTCTATTGACCTGATCAAATCGCAACAGATTACCGTCGGTGAGCTGATCGCGGTCAATGCATATGCGCAAATGTTCTTTGGCCCTCTTGTTCAGCTTGGATATAGCTGGCAAAATATACAAAATGGGATCACCTCTGCGGTACATGCTGAAGAAATAATGAATAAAGAGGAAGAAATATATGAGCCGATAGATGCTGCCCCAAGAAAACGCCTCTCTGGAAGTGTCACATTCGAAAATGTATCTTTTCAATACGAACCTGATCAACCACTCGTGCTTTCAGAAATGAATTTTCACACAGAGCCTGGCGATATCATTGCACTCGTTGGAGAATCAGGCGGAGGCAAGTCCACCGCCATCTCGCTTATCAGCGCGTATTATTTCCCCACCGAAGGGAGTGTATTGGTCGACGGCATCGACACCAAACGATTTGCCCTCCATGACCTGCGCCGCAGCATCGCTGTGGTTCCACAAGAAGTCACTTTGTTCAACAACACCCTCAGATACAATCTGAGCTATGGCGCACCGGGGGCCACACAGGAAGACATAGAGCGGGTCATTGCCGATGTCCACCTCGAAGGATTCATTGCGTCCCTTCCGAAGGGATACGACACCATGGTGGGCGAAAAAGGATTGAAGCTCTCCGTCGGACAAAAACAGCGGGTGTCCATTGCTCGTGCGATGCTTCGTGATCCTGCGATCCTTATTTTGGATGAACCAACGAGCGCACTTGATGCGCAGACCGAACATTTTGTGACTGGCGCACTGGAGCGATTGATGAAGGGACGAACAACATTCATTATTGCCCACCGACTTTCCACTGTCCGCAGAGCCAAAAATATTTTAGTGTTCGACAAAGGGCGTATTGCAGAGTCTGGAACACATGATGAACTCATCAAAAAAGAAGGCGGGGTGTATCGCAATCTCCACGATCATCAGATCGGCCTGTTTGGGTAGTAAGCTTCTTGAAAAATCACAAAAAAGCCCAATTGTGCTAGGATTTAAACGTGTCCAATTTAATCGAACATAAACGTGCAGGATTTGACTACGAATTCCTCGAGCACTTTGAGGCTGGGGTGCAGCTTTTTGGCACCGAGGTGAAGTCGCTGCGCGCGCACCGCGGAAAGCTCGAGGGGGGGCACATTACCGTGCGGGGTGGCGAGGCCTTCCTCATAAACGCAGAAATCCCACCTTATCAAGCAAATAATACAGAAAAAGGCTATGAGCCGACCCGCAACAGGAGGCTCTTGCTTACGAAAAAGGAGCTCGCGGAGCTTGCCACCGCAGAGGAGAAAGCAGGTTTGACAATAGTCCCACTCTCGATGTATAATAAAGGAAGGGTAATCAAGCTCCGTCTCGCGATCGCGCGAGGAAAGAAGAAGGGCGACAAGCGTGAGACGATCAAAAAGCGTGAGGCGCTGCGCGATATTGCAAGAGAAGTAAAACGCGGAGTAGAGAGAATCAGCAAGCATCTGCGCTAGTAGCGCACACAGGGCGCAAGCTCAGAGATTGCCGTGTTGTAAAATTGCCGTATCTCATACATGCCAGTTGTCGTGCGTGAAACAGACTTCCCTTGCGTAAAATAGCTATTACCACTCGCTACGATGTCGAAGCGGTACGTTTTCGGACTATTCTTTTCCATCCACGCAGTAAATGCGTCTCGCGTGAATTGTGCGGAGAGCGTAGCATCAATATTCACACAAAATGCACCAGTGTAGTCGTCGTACTGCACAAAATTTGGCTTTATCAAAAATCGTGTCACATATGCAGTACCTTGTTCGTAGAGACGTGTACCATCGTCATCACTTTTGGGCGTGGGGGTAGTCTCAATTGCAACCATAGTCGAAAGCTGGACTGCGTATGGTTCCATTGTCCCGTCGCCCGGAGTAAAGCCAGTCGGGTAAATGCCATATGGCCCCGTTCGCGAAACTTGCGTACGATACGATACCTCCACCGCGATCGGGCTCCCGCTTGCCGTGCGGTACATCCGATCCTCTATGTCGGTCACCACGATGCCGTCAAGTGCCCGTTGTGTCGTGTGAGAAATGTATGTCGTCTTGAATGGGCTCACAGGCAAAAATATTTCACCGACAACGAAAATACATACCGCGAGCATTGCGAGTGAAATCTCCTCTTTTCGAGGATTTGTGAGCCGAAGAAATCGATACGCAAGAAAAAGTAAAAGAAGCGCCAGTGCAAGCGGAAGCATAAAAAGGAGCGTGCTGACACTTAATCCTTCTTTAATTCCAAAAGCCAAGAGATACAGGTGCTGCACCACGATAATGAGCACAGCGATGATGACGATATTTTTTTTCATGTTTTTAATTATACAGCAACTAAACGAGGTCTCCACATTCGGAAAAGGTTGACTTTTTTTATAAAACTTGCCATAATATATTCGATGATGTGCTGTAGATCACATCTATGGGGATGAAATGTTTCGACAGTGGAAGATGTCTGTGTATCTGTGCGTGCCGAGCATGTTCGTAGTCTCGTAAATCACGCGAACAACTTGAAAGTGCCAAGAAAAGCACCGGTGGAATTGCGACGCCTTACTTTAAGGCAAACAATTTCGCTTTCGCCTACGCTTAAGTAGACGGCGCGAAGCGGGAGTACGCCTGATAGGCCCGTACTTCGTGTCATATTTTCAGGATAAGTATCGTAGCACCCGAATACGATAACGAAAAATAAGGGCGTAGTGCTCGCAAGGTTTTGTTTGTCTAGCCCTTGCGACATGAAATGAATGAGACAACCTACGCACGTAGATCTCTGTACTCTTCTCTTCTGGACGCGGATTCGCCTCCGCCACTTCCACAATAAAGAAAATGCCCTTATTAAAGGGCATTTTCTTTTATGGCGTACGTTTACTTACAAAACAACCCCGCTTTGTGCGGGGTTGTTTTTACTTTTACACAATGGCTTACGACAAATGCTTCGAGACGAGCTTCGTCATCTCAAACATGTCGACAACGGCTTTTCCGCCAAAGACTGCCTTGAGATTTGCATCTGCAATAATATTGCGCTTTGCCTTTGGGTCCTGAAGATTATTCTTCTTGATATAGACCCAGAGCTTCTTCACGACCTCTGAGCGAGGAAGTGGCCCCGCTCCGACAACCGCTGCGAGCTCGGCGGTAACTGCAAGTGGCTTCATAAATGCTGAGTTCACTTTCTTTGCAACAACTTTCTTTGATACCTCCCCTACTGTAGATTTTGCTTTTACCACGTTAGACATTATTAGAATAAGTACTTCTCAGCATACCACCTTATTCGCTTTATGCAGAGTAGCTCTGTCTCGTAACTATTGGCACCAACGCGCGCTCCATGTGTGGGATTTTGCACACGAGCCTTCGTGGGGCACAAAAGATTAATTGCCGTATGCCTTTTTTGAGAAATGTCTATTCAGCTCCTCCTGGCGGATTACTCAAACATGCACGCAAGAGAGCCGTTTCTGTCCATCCACACTGGCCACTGGCTTGGCGTTCGCACTTCGTATTTTTATAGCAGGCGAATTCAGGTCTAAACATACAGTTTGATGCTACGTCAGGACTATCGGAGCAGACCTCGCTTGAGCATCCGCCCGTGTAGCATGCGGCGGGGGTGGGTGGGGGTGGGGGTGGCACAGCGGCACCACTAGGGCGGCGCACCACGCCAAATGTGAGTTGGTACTCTCCTTCTGTTATGCTCTTTCCTTCTTTGGGGTATGGGGTCGCCGCAACGAACGTGATTGTTTCATTTTTAGTGCTTATTGAGTTACCCAGCTCCACAATTTGCGTACTCGTGCCCATACCCGAGACAATGCGCACCTCGGCTTTGAGTGTGCCGGCCCATATGCACGTCACCCCAGTCGGGCAACGACTTTCGTCAAATGCACGCAGGGGCTCTATGGAGAGATGCGTAAATTGTGCTCGCTCACCAGTACGCACAGTTACGTTTCCATATGCAAGAAATTTTGGCGGGGCAGCGGGGGTCGGTGCCACGGCAGCTCCGCTGGTTGCAGTATTTGTCGTAGTGGCGTACTGCGGGTTTCCGTCTGAAATAACGGGTGGATTTATATACACACTCTCTTTATTGAAACGAGAAAAAGAAAAAACAAAACCGAAAAGAACGGCTGTTACGAGTCCGAGGAGAATCCAATTTTTTTTATTCATGATGAAAAATATTCAGTAAGGGTAAGGGTGCGCTACGTTCTTATCAGTATAGCAAATTGGTACATTATCGCCCATCATCAAACCGTTTCGGTATATGGATCATTCTTGAACTTCACTCAGTCATCATCAAAATCCACTAGAATTGAGTCTCAACCACTCGTATCGGGGAGTGTCTACGCAAAACCCACTTTTTCATGGAAGCCTACATCGCAAATATCCTTACACAACTTTCTGAGTTTACTTTTTTTGTAGCACTGGTTTCACCACTATTAGGGGGGGAGGTCGCAGTACTCGGACTTGCATTCTTGGCAGGGCAAGGGACTTTTTCGTTGTGGGGGGTTATCCTAGGCAGTTTTTTTGGAATGCTTCTCCTCGATCTTGGCTGGTTTTTACTCATGCGTTTCCCCATCACAGAAGGCATGAAAACATGGGGGAAATCTTCAGCAAAATATCGAGAAGTCCAAGCGCGCGTCGAATCATTCGCGCGGGGAAACGACGTGCTTGTACTCTTTATTTCAAAACTATTGGTCGGTACGCGCGTTTTGACGATTGCGTACCTCAGTATGCGCAAAATCACTTTTTCCCAGTTTCTTTTTTATGACAGCATCGCAACG
>JAYTEB010000202.1:0-2869 GCA_043735605.1 Candidatus Lloydbacteria bacterium
GGTGCCTTGGGGACCGCAGCGGCAATGGCGAGAAAGTGGAGTGCGCGGGCATTGTCCTTCGCTACAATATGGAACTGCGTTGCCGCGGAAAAGGGAATCTGATAATTCAGAGGGAATGCCCTCACCCCCTCCTCAGTGACGCCCGAGAGCCATTCGAGCGACTCAGGGTTCGCCTTGGTGGGGAGCGTGAGGATGGCAAAGAGGTATGGATACTCAAAACGAGGGTCGAGTAGGGCTATGAGGCGGAAATATTCGGGATAATACGCGTCGCGACTGTCCCACTTCAGATAATCCTGCACCGCCGTCACCCAATAATAGTCGGCGAGCATGTTGTCGAAACCAAATGCGAGATGGCGCACCACGGGAGCAGGCATGACGGACTTGTGTACGGGCGCGCGCAGCACAAACCGCTCGAGAACGATGGCATCGTAGCGCACCTGCAACACAACCACTCCCAGAAGTATGACGAGGGGGGCAAGTGTCAGAAGTAGAGAGCGAGTGCGCTTGCTGTTCATAGCTTAAAACTCTTTTTTGGCAAACATGGCGCGGGCGAGAAAGAAGAGAAAAATGGCGTAGCACAAAGCGTAAAGCACTGCCGCCACTATCCCCCGCGCGTCGGGAAGCGCCGCATAGACCACGTCGTTACGTATGTTGAACTTCTCGAGATTGGGTAAAACATAGTATGCCGCTTTTAGTGCATACTCAGCCACAATCCCATTCTGCTTTTCGATCAGTACGCGCAAAATGTCGCTCGAGTGGCCGATCAAAAAGAAGGCGATGGTGTACACCGCAGAGAGTATGGGCGAGGTGAGTCCGGAAAACAAAATACTCACCATAATGAGTATGACGGATTCAAGGAGGGAGAGGAGCACACTGATGAGGATGGGTACATAAAACCCATGTACGCCTTTCACTAAGAGAATAGCACACAGCGCAAGTGTGGAGAGGCCCGTCACGGCAATGGTCGTCGCCGTAAGGCCGAGACATTTTCCGATAATAATCTCCTCACGACGGATGGGCTTTGGAATAATGAGAAAAAAGGTCTTGCGCTCGACCTCTTTGAAGATAAGCATAGAGCCGATAAAGACCGCGACAAAAACCTGGAGGAGATAGATGGCCGTGAGCCCGAAGTCAACGACCATCCGCGTATCTTGCTGTAGCGAGACCGAGCCGACAAAAGTCGAAAAAGTGATGAGCGCGAGCATCACCACAAGCGCCGACCAGAGGATGCGGTCGCGCAGCGTCTCACGGAAGGTGTTGCGGGCAATAGCGAGGATGCGTTGTATCATGGTTTTTCTACTGCGCCCTTGCGCGCTTTTTTAATAATATGCACAAAGGCATCCTCGAGGTCGCGGTAGCCCGTGGCGATAGAGTGGGGTGTGTCGCACGCGATGAGGCTCCCGTTGTCGATGATGCCCACCGTGTCACAGAGTAGGGCGACGTCAGCGAGGATGTGGGAGTTGAGGAAGATGGTCTTGCCACGAGCCTTAAGTTTTCCCACTATCTGCTTGATCTCTGCGCGGCCAAGTGGGTCGAGGCCGTCGAGTGGCTCGTCCAAAAAGAGTATCTGTGGGTCGTTCAGGAGTGCTTGTGCCAAGCCGAGGCGCTGCAGCATCCCCTTTGAGTACGTGCGAATCTGGCGGTTTTCGCGCCCAACCAAGTCGACCTCGGCGAGCACTTCTTGTATGCGTCCCGCTCGGTTTTCTAAGTCAAAAATGTCCGCGATAAACTCGAGAAACTCTCTGCCCGTGAGATAGAGATAGAAAGACGGGGACTCCGGCATGAAGCCAATATTTTTTCGGACAGCGATATCCCTCGGACTCCCCCCCGCGACCACTATTTCCCCGCTCGTAGGCAGCGCGAGCCCGACAAGCATTTTCATGGTCGTCGTCTTTCCTGCGCCATTGGGGCCCAAGAAGCCGAATACACTTCCGCGGTCCACAGAAAGGGTAAGATTACGTACTGAGTGCACTACCCCAGCGGCAGTGTAGTATTCCTTGGAAAGATTGTGAATGCGAATATCTTCCATGTGATAAGAGACAGTATAATTCGTATACTACGTAGGCGCAAACTGAAAATGTGTCAGGTACCTTTTCGGGCCCCCACAGCTATTCCTCAAATATCAAAACAGCGTATTTTGCAGTTTTTGGCGAAGTAATACGCGAAAAATGGAAGCTTCTCTAAAATGAGGAGGCGAGGTCGTAAATGGGGAGGAGGATGGAAACGAGGAGACCTCCAACCCCGAGACCGAGGAGAATAATCATCGCAGGCTCAATGAGCCCGATGAGCGTCTCGACCGCATTGTCGACTTCACGTTTATAAAACCTTGCGAGGGTCTCGAGTATGCTCCCTACTTCTCCCGTCTCCTCCCCCACCTTAATCATCTGCACCATAATGCCTGGTATTTGCGGGTGCTTGCCCATTGCCGCTGAGAGTGCGACGCCCGTGCGGACGTCACGCGACACTTCAAGCAATGCATTTTTATATATTTCGTTTCCCACCACCGTAGAGGCCACCTCGACCGCGCGCACCACCGAAATACCGGAGGAAAGCATGGTGTTCAAGTTGTCGGCAATACGCGCTAGGTAGAGTTTTTTGTAGAGCTCACCCACGTAAGGAATACGCAGGGAAAGCGCCGCGAAGGTCTCTTTTCCCTCGGTGGTCTGGAGAAGCCGCCAGAAAAGAAAGCCGAGAATGGCGAGGAGTGCCGAAAGTAAAACTCCGTAATCAATAAGAAAATCTGAGGTACCAATCACTGCTTTGGTATAAAAAGGAAGCTCTTTTCCCGTTTCAGTAATAATCACCGAGAGTTTTGGTATCACTACTACGAGCATGAGTATCATGACGACAATAAATACGACAATCACAA
>JAYTEB010000203.1:0-1124 GCA_043735605.1 Candidatus Lloydbacteria bacterium
CCCCTTCCACGCATCAGCCGTTTCGACAGAGCTTTACTGCGGGAGCGGGTCTAGTAGCGCAGAAGCCCGTCGCAGTGGAACGTAAAGAAGGGGCATCGCTTTCAGTGTTAAAATCTCAACCTAAAAAAGACAAGGGCCCCACTGAGGGGAATCTCTCGAGCTTGAAGGCCGCACTGGAAAGAGTTGCTACAACTGTGCAGCAAAAACCAGCCTCCAAGGGGGTGGGGCAAGAGCCCCCAGCCCCAAAGCCAGTCCCGCCGACAGAGAGTGTCCAGAGGGCGACTCCAGTACGAACACCCTTGCTTGACGATGCTAAATTGGTGACCCCGCGCCACGAGGTACCCGAAGACGTACTCCGCGGACTACTTGCAGATTAGCTTTCTATAAGTCTTTTTCACAAAAGAACACAATAAAATTTTGACTTTTCTCCCATACTCCCTTACGCTCAAGTGAGAGAGTGCTCTCTACACAAAAAGGAGATTCATCGTGGTGACAAAAAAATCAGAGGAGCCGCTGCGTTGCTCATTTTGCGACAAAAGTGTGCACGAAGTTGCACGAATTATCGCTGGTCCCCAAGTCTTTATTTGTTCGGAATGTATTGATCTATGCAACCACATCCTCAATAGTGAAAAGGTTGTGGTGAAATTGCCCGACAGCGAGACACTATTTACACCCGAAGAGATTGTTGCAAAACTAGATACCTTCGTCATTGGGCAACGTCGCCCCAAAGAGGTGCTTGCGGTCGCCGCATATCACCACTACAAGCGCGTCTCAGAGAGGGGAAAAGAGGATGATGGCGTAAAAATGCAGAAGGCGAACGTGCTCCTCATTGGTCCCACGGGTTCGGGAAAGACGCTCCTCGCAGAGACACTCGCGGGAATGCTTCAGGTGCCATTTGCACAAGCAGACCTCACGGGTGTGACCTCCGCGGGTTGGGTTGGCAATGATGTCGAGGACGTGCTCGTGCGCTTGTTGCACAATGCAAAAGGGGATATCGCCAAAGCAGAGTACGGCATTGTTTTTCTCGATGAGGTCGACAAACTTGGCAGCAAGCCTGGGATGGAAGGTCATCGCGATGTGGGTGGCACTGAGGTGCAAAATGCGCTACTGAAGATGATCGAGGG
>JAYTEB010000204.1:0-1123 GCA_043735605.1 Candidatus Lloydbacteria bacterium
CTTTGAAGCGTTTCGCGCTCCACAATGCTGAAATGCTGATAATTCATATACTCCTTATGTTACAGGAGTGTTGCACTTACTTGTTGAACCTAGACACAAAGAGACGATTGACTAAAATTTTTTCAGGAGTAGAAAGGATGAGGATTGTATTACTATGGGGAAATTTCATGCCTTCAAGCCAAGCTCTTTTTGATACCCAAGGGGAAATCTCCACGATGCTTGATATAACTACCCAACTTCTTCCGGAACTCCACGCACTGTTTGCAAAGCATACTGAGTTTCGTGCAGTACTTCAGGCGCATTGCACACACCCTCATGTATACCTCCTCCCAGCATATTTTTCGCGCTCTATTGGAATCCCAGCACGACAGATTTGCCCAGGATGTGCACAGAGGAGGTGAGTCAGCCTCCCAATTTATCAACCATCAACCTCGGGTCCTTGCCTGGGATCGAAGTGGTGGACCCAGAAGTATTTCTTGCGGTGCGCAAGAAATTTGCACCAATTGTATCATCAGAAACAGTGTGAGATAAGCCGGCCAAGTGCTGGTTTTTTTACTATCCACAAATCACATTAGCACCGCGGACCCTTTTCAATGATGCGTTTTTTTTGTATGGTACATGGATGGAACGCATCAAGACAATACAGGAGATCACTGGAGTGATGCACAGCCACGATGCAAAAGACATCGCGCTCGTGGAGCGCACTTACGCATTTGCCGAAGCAGCGCACAAAAGTCAAAAGCGTTATTCTGGCGACCCATACTTCATCCACGTCGCGGCGGTAGGATACACGCTCGCGGAGATGGGCATGGACGCCACCACTATTTCTGCGGGGCTCTTGCATGACACCGTCGAAGACGCGCACGTGTCGGAGGAAGACATCGAACGCGAATTTGGCAAAGAAATTCGCTTTCTTGTTGACGGTGTGACGAAGCTCGGTAAGCTGAAATACCATGGTGTCGAGCGGCACGTGGAAAGCCTGCGTAAGCTCTTTGTCTCCACAGCAAAAGACTTACGCGTCATCATCATTAAGCTTGCGGACAGACTCCACAATGTAAGCACGCTACGCCACGTCCCAAAGGAAAAGCAGAAACGCATCGCACTCGAGACCCTCGAGATCTAT
>JAYTEB010000205.1:0-2847 GCA_043735605.1 Candidatus Lloydbacteria bacterium
TCACTTGGGTATGTGTGGCGCATACAAGCATATTAAAGGGCTACTATGCTTGATATTTTATCAAAATTTGTGGAGTAGAGATAGTGGATAGGTTCTAAGACAAGAAAAAAAGTCAGTACTGCCATCACGGAACCAGAGTGACCATCCAAAAATGCAATTACTGGGTAGTTCACAAAAAGCAGGGAGCAAATGGCGAGGACTATCAGCGCAATAAGTAAAATATTCATTCTGGTTTTCATATTCTGTATAATTAAACGCATTCTAGCACACCGAGCAGGAATTTCGACCCCTACTGGGTCAGTACCCCATTCCGATTTACTCTGAATAAGAATTCCTCGTAAATAACGGAACGGGCTTCGAATCCTGCCTGAAGTGCATTCGAGCACTTCTTCGGGGGCACAGAATACAAAACAGACCCGCTAAGGTCTGTTTTGTATTCTGTGCCCCCGGCAGGATTCGAACCTGCGACCGTCTCGTTAAGAGCGAGCTGCTCTACCAACTGAGCTACGAAGGCGTATGGGAAATTTAGCAAAAATAAACAATAAACGCAACGATACTGTGGGCCAGGTGGGACTTGAACCCACACTCCTTACGGAACTAGATCTTAAGTCGAGCGCGGCTACCATTACGCCACTGGCCCTATGCAGATAAGCTGGAGACGTAGGCGGGAGTTGAACCCGCGCATAACGGTTTTGCAGACCGTCGCGTTAACCACTTCGCCACTACGTCATGGAGGGTACTATAGCAATTCCTACTTTGTTTTTCCAGCCTGTTATGTAAAGCGTAGCGGTCGCTGCGCTTTACATAATTATTTTTCAACTACACTATCACCTCCTTCCGCGTCGACTTCTTCGAGAAGCTCCTCGATGCGTTGGCGGTTTTGCTCACCTAAGTCTGGAAAGAATTGCATGCGCGGCAGAATGCGGATGCGACTCTTTGCCTTCAGGTATTCTTTGAACTCTGTTGTCATGCGGTTAGCAAAGATGAGGGCGGCCTTCTCCGCAGACTTCGGGAGTACGGAGAGCATGATGTCGACACGCTTTTGGTCGTGGGAGAGGATGACACGCGTGACAGTGATGAGCGAGGTGCGGTTTGACGCACGCGAGAGGAAGTCTGCCGCAAGATCTTTGAGCATGAATTCTTCCCGCTGATGCTTTAACTTACTCATGCAGCTATTGTTTTATTACGGTGTGATAGGGGACGAGCACATCGCGCTCGGCAAGCGTGAATTTCGACTCGATCTGTAGCCCACATTCGTGCCCCTCGCCCACCTCCTGCACCTTCACTTTTTGTGATTGGACCTCGACGATCTTTCCCTCGCCTATCTCGACGTCACGGCGGAGTATTTTAAAACGTGCCCCATGCACCACCTTTCCGGACACCACAGCGCCACCCACGACTTGCCGTTCTTTTTGTTGGCTGAAGTAACGAATGATGCGAAATTCACCAAGATTTTCTTCGGATTCCACGTGTGGTGCACGCCGGCCTATCTCCTCCTCGAGCCATTCCGTCAGCTTGTAGATGATATCAAATTTGTGAATGGTGACGTTGTTGCGCCCCGCAAGGTCGGTGGCGAGTGCGTCGGCCTTGGTGTGGAAGGCGAGAATGACGGGCGCGTTGGCACCCGATGCGAGCTTCACATCACTCTCGTTGATGGCCCCCACTCCCTGCTGGATGATCTTCAGGATCACGCGCTCGTGGCTAAGCTTTGCTATTTCATGCACGAGCGCTTCGAGGGACCCCGCGACGTCTGCACGCAAAATAATGGGGAAGAGCACGCCGTTCGCTGGCAGCATATCCTTCACCACTTCCTTTTTGTCGGCGAGAGAAAGCGCCGCGTGAGCTTCGGCTTCTTTCTTGTGTGCAAAAGAGGTGAATGTCGCCCCTACGCTGGGTAACGTACTCCAGCCCGTGAGTTGGATGGGGGAGGAAAAGGTCGCATTGTCTGTAGGTTTTCCAAGGAAATTTTCAATGGCGCGCACCGGAGTGAGGCTAGCTCCTGCGACGACGAACATGCCCTTTGTGAGTGTGCCATCAGTGATGACGAGGGTCGCCACAATCCCACGCTTGGGGTCCATTTTCGACTCGATGACCACACCCGATGCCTCTTTTCGTGCATCTCCTTTCAGGTCAGCTATTTCAGCGACAAGGAGCATCATGTCGAGAAGCTCAGAGACCCCTGTGCCCACTTTTGCCGAAATGGAAACCGTGGGAATGTCTCCACCGTACCCTTCGACGTAAATCTCCGACTCCGCGAGACTCAACTTCGTTTTTTCGATGTTTGCGTTTGCTTTGTCTATTTTGTTGATGGCGACAATGAAGGGGATCTGTGCGGCGACAATCGCCTTGTGAGCTTCGAGTGTCTGCGTCTTGACCCCGTCCTCCGCCGAGACGACGAGCACTGCGAGGTCGGCGACGCGCGCACCTCGAGAGCGCATGCCCTGAAAGGCCGCGTGTCCGGGTGTGTCGAGAAAAGTAATTTTTTTGTCGCTCCCGTCCTCACTTTTGTGCGCCACTTCGTATGCAGAAATATGCTGAGTGATTCCACCCGCCTCTCCGGCCACAATGTTTGTTTTGCGAATGTAGTCGAGGAGCGTCGACTTTCCGTGGTCAACATGCCCCATGATCACGACAATGGGTGGGCGCGCAGTCGATGCTTCCGCTGCTTTCGGCGCAGATTTTGTCAGTTTTGTTGCCATATGGTGAAGATGTGGCGATACTACCACGCCATGTGCCTCATGTCCACTTCACGTAATGTTTCAATACCTTTGCATCACCCCAAGGTTTAAGATGAAAGGATATGGCTTATACAACAAACCCGAAGATGCCCCGTGTGCGGGGTGATGC
>JAYTEB010000206.1:0-2847 GCA_043735605.1 Candidatus Lloydbacteria bacterium
TGGCCTATAACACCACCAGTATATCCCGACGGGTATGTTCGTTTTTTGGCTCGCGCCAATAGGAGTTACCGCTGTTGCAGTTCAAGGTTGAATAAAAGCAGTCCCTCATTTAATTAAAAATACGTGTTGTAATGTTTTTGCGCCACATTTTTGTTTTTGGTCGCGATGCGCTATAGTGGGACTCATGCAATTTCTGAAGAATATATTTCCCAGTGAGGCACAAAAAGAGCTGAAAAAGCTCGAGCCAATCGTGCTCCAAATCGGCGCTTTTGAGCCCGAAATGCAAAAGCTTACTATCGAGGACTTCCCCGCAAAGACCGCAGCGTTCAAAAAACGCCTCGCAGAAGGAGCATCGCTTGACGACATACTTCCCGAAGCGTTTGCACTGGTGCGCGAGGCGTCGTTGCGCGTGCTCGGGCAGCGTCACTATGATGTGCAGCTTTTGGGTGGCCTCATTTTGCACAAGGGAGGAATTCCCGAGATGCGCACCGGAGAGGGGAAGACTCTCGTGGCGACACTCCCTGCGTATGCCAATGCACTGGAAGCGAAGGGTGTGCACGTGGTCACCGTCAACGACTATCTCTCTCGCCGCGATGCAGTGTGGATGGGCCAGATCTATTCCTTCCTCGGGCTCTCCGTGGGGGTCATCAATCATGACTCATCGTATCTCTATGATCCATCTCAAAAAATACTTGATGAAGACCGTGATGCGATGGGCTCCTTTCGCGTGTTCTACGAATTCCTGCGCCCCTGTACGCGACCTGAGGCATACCAGGCGGACATCACCTATGGAACAAATAATGAGTTTGGTTTCGACTATCTGCGCGATAATATTTGCTACGACGCGCGGGAGCTCCGCCAAAAAGAGCATCACTATGCCATCGTCGACGAGATCGACTCTATATTGATAGATGAAGCGCGTACCCCGCTCATTATTTCCGCCCCCGCTCAGGAGTCCGAAAGCTTATACGGCACATTTGCTGCGATTGCAGAGAAAATGCATCTTGAAGAAGACTACACCATCGACGAAAAGTTGAAGGCAACGCAGATCACCGATGCGGGGATAAACAAAGCTGAAAAGTTGCTTGGTGTGGAAAATATTTATACCGAAAAGGGTATTAAGTATGTGCATCACCTCGAGACCGCCGTGCGCGCGAAGGCACTTTTCATGCGTGACCGCGAGTATGTCGTCCAAAATGACGGAGTGGTGATCGTCGACGAATTTACGGGGCGACTCCAACCGGGGCGACGCTGGTCCGAGGGGCTGCATCAAGCTATCGAGGCCAAGGAGGGGGTGCGCGTGCAGCAAGAAAGCCGCACCATGGCATCTATTACGTTTCAAAATTATTTCAAACTCTACACCAAGCTCTCGGGTATGACGGGTACCGCCTCTACGTCCACAGAGGAGTTTATGAAAATCTACGGACTCGATGTGACACCCATCCCGCCCAACAGACCTTCTGCCCGCCTTGATGAACAAGACCAAATCTTTCAAACAGAAGAGGGTAAGTTTGCTGCTATCGCACGCCGCGTGAAGGAGGCACACTCGCAAAAGCAGCCCGTGCTCATCGGCACTGTGTCTATAGAGAAGAACGAGTTGCTTTCCGCATTTCTCTCTCGGGAAGGAGTGCCTCATGAGCTACTCAATGCAAAGAATCACGAACGCGAAGGAGAGATCATCGCGCAGGCGGGCCGTATGGGCTCGGTGGTCATCGCCACCAACATGGCAGGGCGTGGTGTGGACATCAAGCTCGGTGGCAACCCAGCGACCAAAGAGGAGTATGAGGCGGTGAAGGCGGTCGGCGGGCTCTTTGTACTCGGTACTGAGCGGCACGATGCACGCCGTATCGACAACCAGCTGCGTGGCCGCGCGGGTCGCCAAGGGGACGCGGGTCGGACACAGTTTTATGTGTCACTCGAAGATTCACTCATGCGCATTTTCGCCTCTGACGCTATCAAAAGCATGATGGGCCGCTTTGGTATTCCCGAAGACCAGCCTATCGAGCAGAAGATGATCACAAAGGCGCTCGAGAGTGCGCAGACAAAGATTGAGGGGTTTAACTTTGATGCACGCAAGCATGTGCTCCAGTACGACAACATCATCAACCTGCATAGAAAAACAATGTATGCGCGTCGCAGGAAGCTCCTCTTGGGAAGTCGCGCAGAGGTGAAGGAGTATCTCGACGAGCTCATTTCGGATGCGGGAGAGAGAGGTGAAGTGGCAGAGGTCGCGCGTGCAGAAAAGATAACCGCCATTGGTGAAGATGCATTTTCTGATGTGGTGCGCCGTCTCGCACTTCAAACTAACGACATGTTTTGGGTAGACCACCTCGAGCTGATGGATTACGCGCGCTCATCGGTAAACCTTCGTGCCTATGGCCAGCGCGATCCGCTCGTGGAATACAAACAAGAGGGGCTCCGCCTGTATCGTGAAATGGAGGACTCTATCGCGATGCAAATTCTTGAGACGATTCCGAAGATAGAGGTGAATGCATTTGCACAAGCAGAGTCAGAACTCAAAAAAGTTGCTGCACAGATGACCATCGCAGGGGGAGGCACCGCAACGAGCGATGCACCAAAGGCACAAACGAAGACAGCGGGAGAGCCAGAAATAGGACGCAATGACCCCTGCTCTTGCGGCTCCGGCAAGAAGTATAAAAAATGCCACGGGATATAAGATCGAATTTCAGGCACTAATTTTAATGCCCCAGACCTGCCCAAACGGGGACATTTTTAAATTAGCAAGAGTATTGGGCTTAATGGTAAAAAGTGATGCTATTCTCTCCCAAAGAGTATCGTCATCATCAATTTAATCTGTCGCGCATGTGTGAGTCCGGAATGGATTCC
>JAYTEB010000207.1:0-6929 GCA_043735605.1 Candidatus Lloydbacteria bacterium
TGAGGCGCAGAAAAAAGCGCTCACGAAGTTGGGGCTGCGCACTATTCTCGACCTCCTCTATCACCTCCCCGTGCGCCACATCGACGCAGGAAAATCTTCTGCCATAGAGCTCGCGGAGGATGGCGAGCGCATCACGCTCTACGGACAGATAGAAAAGACGGGGACGAAAAAATCTTTTCGCGGGGGAATGCCTATGGGTGAGGCTACGCTACGCGACAAAACAGGAAAAATGAAATTGGTGTGGTTCAACCAACCCTACATGGCAAAGATGGCGGTCGTGGGGAGCTTTGTGCGCGCATCAGGCACGGTCAAAGTGCGCGGTAGGGCAATAACCCTCATCAACCCCGAGCTCGAAAAAATACCCGAGCTTCCACGAGACGGCTCCCCCTCACTGTTTGGTGAGGGTGGCATCGACCCCACGGAGCGATTTTTGCCCGTATATCCGGAGTCCAAGGGTATCACCTCGCGCTGGTTCTATCACACGCTACGCCGCGTGACGGCGAGTGGTGTGCTCGACCTGCTCCATGACCCCATCCCCTCCGATATTATCGCTCGGTATCATCTCCCCTCACTTTCCACCGCACTTGTGTGGCTGCATGCTCCGCGCGATGAAAAGCATGCGCAGTCAGCAAAGAAACGTTTTGCATTCGAAGAGATATTTTTCATCCAACTCGAGCGCCAGCAAGCACGTATGCGCTACGAGCAAAATCCCACATTTCTCATCACTCCGGACAAAAAGAAGCTTGGCGAATTTGTGGAGCGCTTAGGCTTCCCACTCACGGACGCACAAGAGCGTGCTGTTGATACGATATTCACCGACTTTGCTTCCTCGCGTGCGATGCTGCGCCTACTTGAGGGCGACGTGGGCAGTGGCAAAACCGCCGTTGCAGCAGCCACCACCTACGCCACCGTCACCACGCGCCCACAAGGCCAAACCTACGGGGCACTCCAAGTGGGCTACATGTGCCCGACAGAGATCCTCGCCACGCAGCACTTCGAGTCATTCATTAAATATTTCGTGGGCACGGGCATAAGCATCGGGCTTATCACGGGGAGTGGATGCAAAAAATTTCCTTCAAAGGTAGACCCGCGCGGCTGGACAGACATATCGCGTACGCAGTTTTTGAAATGGGTCGAAAGCGGAGAAATCCCCATCGTCATCGGCACACATGCGCTCATACAAAAGGCAGTGAAATGGAAACACCTCGCCTACGTCATCATCGACGAGCAGCATCGCTTTGGCACCAAGCAGCGCGCGAAGCTGGTGCAAAAAGAAGATGGAAAAAATATTCGTGCACCACACTTCCTCTCTATGACGGCGACGCCCATACCGCGCACACTCGCGCTCACCCTCTATGGCGACCTCGACTTGAGCATACTCGACCAGATGCCCTCCGGCCGAAAGCCCGTCATCACCGAAATCGTGCCGCTCGGAAAACGCGAAAGTGTGTATGAAAAAATTCGCGCAGAAATAAAAGCAGGGCGGCAGGCATACGTCATCTGCCCCCGCATCGACGAGCCCGATCCCGAGAAAGAGCAGGCAATCATTGCGAAGTCCGTCAAAGAAGAAGCGACGCGGCTGCAGGAGAAGGTATTCCCCGAATTCCAGATCGACATTCTCCACAGCAAAATGAAACCGAGCGAGAAAGACGACGTGATGGAGCTCTTTGCCGCGGGCGACACCGACATCCTCGTGGCGACCTCGGTCGTCGAAGTGGGAGTGAATGTGCCGAATGCGACGATGATCATCATCGAGGGAGCGGAGCGCTTTGGCCTAGCCCAGCTCCATCAGCTCCGCGGGCGCGTGCTGCGTGGCACGCACCAAGCATATTGCTATTTATTTTCTGAAACAAAAACGGCAAAAACATTCGAGCGACTGAAGGCACTCACTGAGGCCAAGAATGGCTTTGAGCTCTCGGAGATGGATTTGGCACTACGCGGTGCGGGTGAGCTCGGCGGAGGCCGCCAATGGGGCATCTCCGACATCGGCATGGAGGCGATCAAAAATCTCAAAATGGTCGAGGCCGCCCGTGAGGAAGCAAAACGCATACTCAGCGAAGACATCACCCTTCTAAAATACCCAAAATGCAAAGCCCACCTCGAAGACCGCACCCAAAGCCATTTTGAGTAAATCTACCTCACTATGTACTCACCCTGCCCAGCGATACACACAGCGAGTGTATCTTTTGTGCAAATCTTCGGATCAATTCCGCCCATCATCACGCTGCCAAAATACACATGATTTTTATCTTTTGCCACCATGGGGACAGTTGGTAACTCTCCAATTATTGTAGATTCTATATATCCCAGCACAGTAAATGTTTCTGGGTCAGCTTCGGGAATTATTCTGTCGTTACAAAAAACATGAATGCGATCTTTCACGTAGTCCGTCCCACCTCCCTCTCCGCGATAGCAGACTCCGACCAACTCAAACCCACTAGGAACTGCTTCAGCGACTATTCTTAATTCCCCATATACATTTCGATACACAAAGTTCTTGTCTTTAGCATATTGATGATTGTTAGGCAAAAGCGAAGAAGAAATCACTTCAAAGGTCGCCCTGTCAACTACTGGCTCTCTGATGGTCACATCGGGGATGTCCTCAGTTATTGGGGCATCTTCTCTGTTCGCCACCAACAGTTGTGTGGGCTGCGAAACAGCCTCAATCTTCAAAGATGCTGGGGGAGGTGGCGCCATGTGTACTACTACACACAACACAAGGAGGCTGCCGGTGGTGATGCTGAGTAAGAGTACAAGAAACTGAGTAATCTTCTTTTCCATTTCTTTTTTATTTGCTCTTCCTCTTGTGGAAGTAAAAAGTTACAACTGCTGTGCAATTTCCAACGTCTTTATCTTGAGCACATACGCTTCTATATCAGCATTCATTTGCCCAATCAGGAGGTTGAGTTCATCGAGCGCAAATTTCTTGTCGCGCGGAGATAAATCATCCCCAATGGACTCTAACTTCTTCTTTAATTCATCAATTTTTTGAGTGTCCATAATATTTTATTTTCTCAAACTTTTGCGTGCAAATTGCCCCACTTTTTGGAACGCTAGACCAATGGCCGTGGCGGAGCCTCCAAGCACAGCCAAGTTGCCATGAACGGCTGGTGCGAGGTATGCCATCTCTGCGTTGGTTTGTGCAACAGACTGCGCTGTCATCGCCCTGTCATTACCAGAGAAGTCTCTGTACTCGATCGGATTTTGGGCAACACGTTCCATCATTGGTACTGTGTCTGGGGGAAGCGTTTGTTCAAGTAGCGAAAGTTGCTCTTCAGTGAGCTGTGCAAAATCCACTCTTCCTGAAGCCACATCGGCGAGCAAGTTCATACCGTCGATATTCCCCGTGTCCCATTTGTATATTTGCCCAGAACCACCGATTAAATCGCTTATTTTGCTCGCAAGATCGAGGTGTGCAAGTTGCTGTAATACATCTGGCATCATGTCCATTGCGACGCCAACTTCAGGCCACCGACTACGTGCCCACTGCATCAACACTGGGGCAAGTATTCCAATGCCAGCGACTGAGCCAAGCACCGCTGCTACGCGGTCTCCGTTATCCAGAGACGCGGCCCTCGACATGACTTTTTCTTTTATTCCCGAGCCAAAACTTTTCAGACGAGCAGAGATGTTGCCGAGGAAAGACTCGGTAGCCTCTTGTCCTTCGGGCGAAGCGACCACCTCGGGAGAAAGGGTGTTGAGTTGCGCGAGGTTTCCTTCCAGCTGCTCCAAGCTCCTACCTAGTTGCTCTTGTGCTGCTTCCACCCCTGCGTCTCCAGCCTCAAACTGCGCACTTGCATCGGGCGTGGGTGCGCCCACTTCGCCACCATCCTTCGGAACAAGATCCCACTCAGGGGGTACGTCAAATTGATTAGTCATATACACCAAAGTCTACCCCCCCCGCAACAGTGTGTCAAACAAAAAAAGAAAAGCCTGTGCGCGCACCAGGACTCGAACCTGGGGCCAGATATGTATAAGATATCCGCTCTACCAACTGAGCTATGCGCGCAAAATTCAAATCATCTTTCTCATTCTCTATCCATAGACTAATACACTAGGCCTTATCATACAACCCTCGTATATATTTCAACCCCATAAGCACATAATCATTTAACTCCTGACTCGCATACCGCGCGTTACAGGTTCCGTGGCCAAATCCGTTGTGATAAGTAATGTCTGACAGTCGAGACTCCTTGATGTACGACTTATAAAACGAGCACTCTTTCACTCCAAGTATTTTTGCCCAATAAGTCAGTTCCTTCTTTTGGTCCATATCCACGTAAAGATGAAGGGTAAAATGACACCGCTCAACATCAGCACCAATCAAACCGAGCCACTTGAGAAACGAGCGGATGACGGCTGGGTCAGTATTTGCAACAGAAACTTCCCCACGTCTTCCTTTTGCCCCCTCACCCCAATAGAGGAAGAAGCCTGCAACATAAAGTTCACGATCAGTGAGGTACTTAAGGTCGTGAGCTACTTTTTCATACTGAAGCAAGATACGTGCATCGCGCTTTTTTCTCATTGTTTCACTAAAAGCTTCTCTGTTTCTGTTGCCACTCCCACGCAGCTCTTGTAAGCGCAGAGGCGTAAGTGGGTACTTTTCAAGCCACAAAGAAAGTGTACTTTTGCTTACTTTTACTTGCTCCCGTATCTGACTGTAGCTCATACCCTTCTTTCTTAATTCAATTGCGACGATTTTTTCCTCTCGCTTATAAGCCATACTAAGCATTAAGATTAATAGTTATATAGGACTATTATACTACTTGTTAGATTATTCTACAATGCGGCTCAGCACTTCGGGGAGTTATTTTTCCACATGAGCTCAAGGGTTTTTTCAATAACGAAGCCGAGGGTGGCACCGATGAGAAATCCAGCCAAAATATCGACAGGCCAATGTACCCCAGAGCCGATACGGGCAACACCAATGAGCACCGCGCCGACGTAAAACCATTTCCCTATTTTATGATTACAGAAATACATGGTAACTGCGAGAGCGGCAAAAAATGCCGTATGAGAGGATGGGAAAGATGCGAGTCCAAACGGGTCGCTACCCACAACAAAGGAAGGTGGGATCTCGAGCAGAGCAAAAGGTCTTGGCGTTTGATAAAAAAACTTAATGAGTATGGTCGCCCCATACACGATTATTGGGGCGAGGTAGATTCTTCGTAGAGTTGGCCAAATCTTTCCTTCGTCGCGAAGGTACAGCTCGTAGACAAATGGAAATGCACCGAGAATCCACGGGAACCACTGCGCAAAAAATACAGTGACTGGGGAAACAAAAGATGCGGGGCCGAGCAGGTGGTAGATAATCAAAAAAACTTTTTCATGCACTACAATAAAGTCAACGGGCATGGGTTTATTATACAAGAGTTAGCCTACTTCGTGATGCCCACGAGCGAGTATGAGGAGGTTTTTGAAAAGCATGGCGATGGCGATTGGCCCCACTCCACCAGGAACGGGGGTGAGTAATGTAGCGCGGTCGGCACACGAAGAATGTGCATCGCCCACAATCTTCCCACCTTGCTCGCTCGTTCCTGCATCGATAAGCACCGCGTGATCATTCAGCATGTCTGGTGTGATCAATTCTGGGCTGCCCACTCCAGAAATAATGATGTCTGACTCGCGTACATGCACCGCCAAGTCAGCGATGGGTTTGTTGACGACAGTCACATGCGCATGATTGTGGCGGAGCAATATTGATACGGGTTTACCAACCAACCTTCCGTATCCAAGCACGAGCACCTCTTTCCCCGCCACGTCCACGTGATGATGCTCGAGAATTGCTTGCACTGCACTCGCAACAGGAGGAAAAACTTTTGCATCTCCGCGTGCAAAAAGCGCAATAGCGTCCTGCGACAGCACATCGACGTCCTTCGCTCTCGGTACAGTATTCAATATTGCCTGTGTATCGATATGCGATGGAAGCGGAAGCTGAATAATAACCCCATCAATGTCATTCTTTTGACAAAGTGCGATCACCTCATTTTTAAGGAGCTCGCCCGCTATGTCGGCACTAAATCGCACTTCAATCATGTGCACCCCAATAGATGCACCAAACTTTTTTTTGATGCGCACGAAGCTTTCAATGACAGGGTCCTCTCCCACCACGACGATGGCAAGTGTGGGTGGGCGAGGAAACCTTGCCACATTCTGGGCCAGTACATCGCGTAGCTCATTTGCTATTTTTTTTCCATCAACCAACATGCAGCAAATCATAGCACAAAGAAAAAAAGCCCATAGCGGGGGCTTTTTTCTCGTTACTTAACCTTTCTTGCATCAAAAAGATTTCTTATGCGACTGTCAACAACATTATCATCCAATACGGTGCGAACCAACTCCACGTCTCCATCTTCAATGTGACCCTGTCCACTTGCCCCACGGGCGAGTTCTCGCTCTATCGCAGAGTCGAGATATTCAATTGCGGCAGCCTGCACCCGAGTGCCGAAGAAGTCTCTTTTCTCCAAACCAAAACTCTTCATGATATGACTAATCTCTGGAGCTGGGTAAGACCTTCCAACAGTAATTTTTGATACTATCCCATCGATTAATGCTGACCTTCTTTGCTCCGGCGTGAGATTCAGTTTGTCAAAAAGACTATTGATATCATCCACGTCCTTATATCCCCCCTCGTAAGAACGCTCAACAACAAAAGCTGCATCCTTTTTCTCTTGCTCAGTAAGTACCTTTTCATTTTGACGTCCACCCCCCAGTGTTTCGGAAATTGCTGACTCCAAAGCTGCAATTTGAACTTTCTCTTCTATTGCGCTTTTCTGCGCCTCTTCAGTCCCCACAACTGGGTCCAGATTAGTCTCAGCCGGAGTAAAATCACTAATCGACTCGGCACCCCTTGCTTCTGCTAAATAATCTGCGCTTGGATCAAAGTCCATTGGTGCACTATTTTGGTTTGTCATATTCATACAGCTTAC
>JAYTEB010000208.1:0-2823 GCA_043735605.1 Candidatus Lloydbacteria bacterium
CGCGCGAGGGTCGGTGAAAAGCGTGCCAATGGCCACTTCCATCGTTGTGCTCCCCACAACGGTGATCACGGGGCGGTTGTTTTCGTCGTTGTCCTCGAGTGAGTCACAGCCGGAGTCAGGCGCGAATGCCATATCTCCAACAATGTGCCCATCGAAGTCGACACGATTGTCCCCATCATTGTCCTTGTTGTCGTTACACTCTGTTACTGTGGGATTCACGCGGACGATGCGCGTCTTCTCGAGCGCAGCGAGTCCTTTCGAGTCTGAGACGTTGTAGCGGATGGTATAGCTACCGAGTATGGCGGTGTTCACTGTGCCTGTCTTTACGATGCCCGTGGTGATGTTCCCATCTTCAGGGTCTGCTGCTGTTGCACCCCCATCGGTGTAGACATCGCCCAAAGTGATGTCGACTGGATTTGTCCCGACTACAGTAATGACGGGGCGGTTGTTCTCGTCGTTGTCCTCAGGGTTCTCACAGCCTGCGTCGAGGGGAAAATCTGTCTTACTGTCGCCGTCATTGTCTTTTCCGTCAGCACATGCGGCGGTAACTCTCACACTGCGCGTCTTTGTGTCCGCAGCAAGGTTTTTGGAGTCAGTCGTATTGTAAGTAATAGTGTATGTTCCGAGCGTGTTCACGTCGACCACTCCAGAGGCGATAAGCTTGTGGGTAATATTGCCATCCTCAGGGTCAGCAACCGTTGCACTCGAGTCAGTGTAGACACTGCCAAGTGTAGTGATTATTGGATTTGCGCCGAGAAGCGTAATTACCGGTTTCTCATTTTCGTCGTTGTCTTCCGTGCTCGTGCATCCTGCGTCCGACGGGAAGTCAATTTTGCCATCGTTGTCGTTGTCTTTCCCATCGCGACACTCGGGCTTCGTCGCCTCCGTATTCAAAAAGTTTTTGTCCACAACGGCAGAGCCATCAGTCACATCGAGGCTGTAGCAACCATTGTTGACGCTTGGTGATGGTGCGGTCTGATTCCAACCCTCCTTACCCACTTCACAGAGATTATATTTTCCCGATGGAACGTCCGCAAAAGTATATGCGCCGTTGGCGGTAGTAGTCGCGCGGCGTACAAGCTGGTTGCCAGATACCTCGGTGAGAATTATCTGCCACCCCGCGATACCCGTATCTCCCGCGTCCACACTCCCGTTGCCGTTCACATCATGAATCTTCTTGCCAGCCACGGTTGAGGGCTGGCGTGCACATTCGATAGTAGAGATGGACTTATATATATCCATCAGCTGCGCGCCCGATGGTGCGAAGAAATAATTTGATGGAGTAGAGGCGATAGACCCCATGAGTGAGGGATTCACACCGTTGCCTAGCCCAATCGTATAGACGATGGTCCCTGCATTTTTTACAAGTGTTGCCTTGGCGATGGTCTCTGCGATCGAAGCTGCTGCGCTCATCCCCGCAATATCAGGAACGCCGTCTGAAAGTAATATAATGACGCGCTTCTCACCACCTGCCGTACGTCCATTGGTGGCAATTTCAAGCTGTGCGCGGTCGAGGGCCGTACCGATATTTGTCCCGTTTGTTGCGTTGACGCTCAGATAGCTCGCCTTCACTGCAGTAAAGTCGTTGGAAAGCGCAGAGTTTAACGTGGGCGCCACATTGTAAGTGACGACACCCACACGGTCCGACGAAGTCGAGAGTGTGTTGATGAAGGCATCCGCACCGAGCTTCGCTTGGGTGAGCGGCTGCTCGGGGTTCACTCCGTCGAATTTCATACTTCCGGAGCGGTCGATGACAAGCAGCGCATCAAGCGGTGCTTTGCAGGCGCCTGGATTTAGGGGGATCACATTCACGGTGCGCGTCTTTGTGTCTGCGGCAAGCCCCTTCGAGTCGACGACAGCATAGGACACCGTGTATGCACCCAAGACGGCAGTATTCACTTCGTGTGCGACAACAATACTTCCCGTGATGTTACCATCCTCAATATCGTTTGCAGACGCACCAAGATCAACGAATGGAGTACCCTGCGTGATGGTCATTGGATTTGCACCAATAACGGTGATGACGGGCTTTTGGTTTATGGGAGACGACGACGTGCCCGTCCCTGGTGTGGACGAAGAAGTTGTGGAAATACTCACGGAGACGTTCACGGTCTGCTCCACGCTCACGCTACTACTTACGCTACTACTCGTACTTGCGGTCAAGGACGTAAAAATAGTTTGAAGGACATCAACGCTACTCGAGCTGGTTGCTTGTCCTTGAGAAACACTCGTCGTCACGCTCGTCGATGCAGAGTTATCCACAGTCGTGCTTACTACTATCGTCGAGGACGAGGAGTCGGTCACGATGATACTCGCGTCGAGCACGGGCGTCACTGGCTCAAAGTTGGGTACTGCCGAAAAGGAGGGGTTTGTGCTCACGGAGGCAGATGAAGAGCTCGAGGAGTCCACGGAGGTGGGGGCCGAGCTTGAGACACTCACGTCTACTAGGGTCGATGCGGTCGTGGCGCTCTCTGATGCAGTATCTGCGTAGGCAGCAATAGGCATCACAAAGGAGGTTTGCATGAGTACCGAGAAGGCAAGGAGCCATCCAAGAGATTTTTCAAATGCGCTACTTTTTGCACCCCTCAATGTGAAAATATGTTTCATAAGCTTCGTGATAAATAATTATTAATCCCAACCCAGAACCCAAGTGAATAAAATAAAACCCCACCTCTATGTATAGAGTGAGATGACGATGATGTTATGGCGATGTAAAACGACAACGAACAGAATGCAAAACTGATTGGGTATCAGTATAATTTTTCTTTACAAAATGTCAAGTCGTGGTTTGTTGCATTGTCGCTCTACTGAGCCACATAAAGG
>JAYTEB010000209.1:0-1099 GCA_043735605.1 Candidatus Lloydbacteria bacterium
TATTTTCCCTCTTTTTTGTCAAGGCCTCGCCTTGACAACTTTTTGTGTAAAGAAAAAATTCTGTGGGAGACTTCATTGTGTGTGGGGTTTTTGGCGCACAGTAAGGCGAGATGCTAAGGTTCATGCGCGACAAAAAATTGAAAGGACAATATAATATACTGCAAAGACAGCAGAAAAAGATTACTCTCTTAAACCTAACGCACGCAAACATGTCAGACAAAAAAGTCCGTATCGCAATAAATGGTTTTGGCCGCATTGGTCGTGCGTTCTACAAACTTGCACGGAGCAGGCCAGAGATCGAGATAGTCGCAGTCAACGACCTTGGTGACCCTGCCAACATGGCGTACCTTTTGAAGTATGACAGCGCGTATGGGCGTTCGAAGTTTGACGTTGTCGTGGTGCCACCATCGGAGGGCGTGGAACAGGGATTTATCGTCGACGGACAGAAGGTAATCTTAGTACAAGAGAAAGACGCACTGAAGCTTCCATGGAAGAGACTCGGTATCGACATCGTGGTCGAGTCGACGGGGTTCTTTACTGCATTCGATAAGGCCAATGTGCATCTCACTGCAGGGGCGAAGCGTGTCGTCATTACCGCACCTGTGAAGGGTGGGGAAGCGGAGGGAGCGGTGGGCGCCACGGTTTTGATGGGTATCAACCATGAAAAGCTCGCACATTGCCAGATTTCCTCGAATGCATCATGCACGACCAACGCGGCATCTCCGGTCATTCAAATATTAAACGAAACGATCGGTGTGGAAAAAGCAATTCTCTCCACCACTCATGCATACACGGGAAGCCAGCGCCTCGTCGACAGCCCCGCAGGCAAAGACATGCGTGAGGGGAGGGCAGCAGCTATGAATATGGTACCGTCTTCGACGGGGGCGGCGATTGCCGTGACTGAGGCAGTGCCAGAGCTGAAAGGCAAGTTTGATGGTATCTCCATTCGCGTGCCTGTCATCACGGGTTCTATCGCCGACACGACATTTATTGCAAAAAGAAATACCAGCGTCGAGGAAGTCAACCAAATCCTGCGCGACGCAGCACAGAATCCTCGCTGGGCTGGGATATTTACCGCTACCGACGAGCCACTAGTCTC
>JAYTEB010000210.1:0-2779 GCA_043735605.1 Candidatus Lloydbacteria bacterium
GGCTTAATGGTAAAAAGTGATGCTATTTTAGGATATAGTGGCTCTATATAAACGTAGTTTTAATAAACAAGGTCATGATTTCAAAAAAAATGCTCGTGCGGATCGTTTAAAACGAAGAAAAACGGAACATTTAGGGGAACGCAACGCTATCGTTGCCACGACTGCGGTGTGCAGTTTGTGCATGACACATCGGCTTCCGCAGAAACATTATGGAACACATTCGCCTTTGAACACGCGACCGTCCCTGTACTCGCAAGGCGTTTTCATTTGAGTGAGAAGACGGTGCGTACCCGCCTTGATGCGTACACACTTCCTGTGCACCATCCAACGCCACGACGCATGGTCGCCGTCATTGATGCGACTCGCGCGGGACCATCGTGGATACTCGCCATTCGTGACCCCAACAAAAAAGAAACGGTGTATGTGCGTGAGATTCATTCCGAGACGACCAGCGCATACCAGGCGGCATATGCCGACTGCATGGAGCAAGGCTTCGTTTTCGTCGCCATCGTGAGTGATGGGCGTTTTGTTGGCTCACCATGGCTCTTTCCCGGTATTCCGATACAGATGTGTCACTTCCACATGGAACAGATCGTGATTCGATATACGACACTCAATCCGAATCTTGTGGCAGGACAAGAACTCCTTGCACTCATTCGCACGCTCCCCACGAATGATGACGCTTCATTCACCGATGCGTTTAAATTCTTTTGTCGTACGTGGGACGATTTTTTAAAAGAGAAGACCGTTGATCCGGTCACCGGAAAGTGGCACTGGACGCACAAGCGCATACGCCAAGCACGGGATAGTGTGCGGGTGCATCTGCCATTTCTGTTCACGTTCGAACGGTATCCTGAGCTGCATATTCCGAACACCACCAACTCACTGGACGGGTCGTTTAAAAAGGTGAAGCTGGCGCGGGGAATCCATTCCGGACTCACACATGCGCGACAGATTAAATTGATGATGACGATACTCTTTGGGAGAGAATAGCATCACTTTTTACCATTAAGCCACTTGTTGAGGGTACTCCGGTAAATAATATTTTCCTGAGCAAGGTCTCTCCTGAAGACCTGGTCAAGCTCGAAAAATATCACCATCTACTTGAAACAAAATTAACAGACTATGGGATCGATCTTTGGCGGGCATCACCAGGCGATATTGCCACCGCCCTCGACGAACTTTTTGAATCAGGAGAGGAGCAGTGATCTTATCTAGACTGTGGAAACTTGAGTTGATATACTGAGCTAATGAATAGCACTCAACCTGAGGGCGGTATCTCTACGTCAGCCCCCCATTTTTCTTTTACAAAAAATTTCTTGCACAACGTTTCGCAGCTTCACAAAACTCTTTGGGTCGCCGCCATCCTCACCCTTCTGCTCACCACTACTGCTGTGGTGAATTTTTATTCTCGAGATACCAAGGACGCTGCTGTCGAACAATACACGCTTGTCGCAGACAAGATATCTAGAAGCGCTCCGATCGCCATCATGCTCCCCGATGGTACCGAATTCGCCAATTTCGACCCCGCGACCTCCATCGTTTTTTCCCCTGAAATCAAAGGCGCATGGGAGAAATCTGATGCCATCTGAGACAAAACAAGTAAGGTGTATCGTTTCCTCCCCACAGAGAAATTAGCTATTGGTGCATACTATCTCGCCACCCTCACGACCCCAGAGCTTATGATGGAGAAAATGTTCTCCGTAGACACAGACCCCTCCGTGCTGGCGGTGTTCCCCCGACAAGAGGCAGAAGCGAATGAATATTCAAATATTACGATTATGTTTAGTCGCCCGATGGTGCCACTCAGCACGCTTTCGGAAAATGCAGACATTGCCCCACCCGTCGCTATTAGTCCTAAGACCACTGGGAGATACAAGTGGATAACGACCCGAACACTTCAATTCATTCCCGAAAAGCGACTACTGCGTTCGTCAAAATATACAATTCAGATCCAAGATGGATTCACATCGCTTGACGGGGTAGTTGTGCCTGCATTCACTCGTACATTTAGTACGAGATCGTTGAGATATCTCTCGCCAACCGGAAATGAACGTCGACAAAGCCTGCTTACGCACGGAGAACCACTCCGCATCTACTTCAATCAACCAATTGACCTCGAAAAGAGCAGAGCACTGATTTCAGTCACCTCATCCACATCTTCGATCCCCGTCTCCTTCGTCGCCTCCTACGGCACGAGGCAGATAGTAAATGAGGAGTCAGGTAAGATGGAAACGCTCACCGATCGATCCGTACTCGAGATATTTTCTAAAAATGACCGACATGGGAGGCAATATTTATGGGATTTTGATGAAAATTATGCCGTCACTATTTCCGGTGCCGTACCAGAAGAGGGTGATATTGGGCTTACCACAAGTTCAAATAATGCCATAAAAATATTTCCGATCATTGAGAGCGTCGAAGCGCTTTCTCCCAGAAGTCCTCTCGTCACCCCCCTGTATTTTGATCCAACGGGGACGCTTTCGATACGCACGAGCGAACCGATAGATCTGAAGGCGTCAGATATCACTGGGAAGGGTATACGACTGGTAGCATATGGTGAAAAATGTGCTGACGCCGAAGTTGGGGAAGAAGTCCAAATGAACGGAAGGGACTGTAAAAAAGCAGACGACCAGAAAAATATACTAATTAGTTTCAATGCGCTTGAGTTTGGTTTGGGCGAGACTTTTACGGTCACCATAAAAAAGCTTGTGAATACGGACGGCACTGTACTCAATACGAGCCCTCTCCCACAAGAGATTAAAACATTTCCGGAGTT
>JAYTEB010000211.1:0-6735 GCA_043735605.1 Candidatus Lloydbacteria bacterium
ATAGTCACTGTGCCTTACTCCACCGCAAAGCGAGAAAAGTGCCTCGGGTAAGCAAATAGACTCCACATGTGTGGGGTTTTTCTTTATGGTAATATGGGAATGTGAACATCATTACCGTAGCGCCAATTAGACGCGGAATACCCATTGACGAGCTTTCGTATTTCACATCTGAAGCTGTCCCTCCGGGGGCGCTCGTGAGTGTCCCCCTGCGTGGCAAGCTCACTCCGGCCCTCGTCATCCGCTCCACCCCTGCGCACGAAATGAAAGGTGACATCAAAAATGCGCAATTTGCCATAAAGAAACTCGAGAGCGTGCATGCGAAACATTTCTTTCGCAAAGAGTTTATTGAAGCCTGTGAGAAAACGGGAGAATACTTTGCGGCAACGACGGGGGCGGTCATACACGCCGCATTTCCCAGTGCACTCGTGCTTTCAGGCAAAGGTGGTGCAGCGCCGAAAACGGAAACCACGACCAAGCGCCACAGTCAGCGCATGATATTCCAAGCAGATGAGGCAGAGCGATTTGCCACATACAAAAGCCACATCCGCGAGGTCTTTGCGCGCGGAAAGTCCTGCTATTTCGTGCTCCCTTCAATTCAGGACATTGAGCACACCTATGCGAGCATCGAAAAGGGTATCCAAGAATATACATTTATTCTCCACGGCGGGCTATCCAAAAAAGAGCTCGAATCCCGTTGGGAAAAAATTGTGCGCATGGAGCACCCCGTACTCATCATTGGTACTCCACTTTTTCTTTCGGTACCGCGCTACGACATCGAGTGCATCATCCTCGACCGAGAAAGTGCGGGGGCGTACACACTCCAGTCCCGTCCCTTTCTCGACTTACGCATGTTTGCCGAGGAGTTTGCACAAGCTATCGGCGCAGACATTATCTTTGGAGATCTTTTTTTGCGTGCCGAGACACTTCATCGCAAGGAAACAGGGCAACTCGAGGCGCTCATGCGACCCAAATACAGACTCCCCTCTACCGCAGCGACCCAAATCGTCGACATGCGTACCCTCGGCGAACAGCCTGCCACGGGGCGCATCGCCATCGCGTCCCCCCAGCTCGTCGACCTCATCGAGGATGTGCGCAAAAAGGGCACGCACTGTTTCATCATGGGGGTGCGGCGGGGGTTTGCACCCATGACGGTCTGTGGGGACTGTGGCACCGTCGTCGCGTGTGAGCGCTGCTCAGCCCCAATGGTCCTCCACAAAAAAAATGGTTCGCAGGTAAACGGCGAGGGTGAGGATAATATTTTTCTCTGCCACCGCTGTGGGTTTGAGCGCGACACCAACCACACCTGCACCCACTGTGGCGGCTGGCGACTCGTGGCACTTGGCATTGGCGTCGCACAAGCCGAGGAATCTATCCGTGCGCGGTTTCCCGATGCCACTATTTTTCGTATGGACAAAGACGTGGTGAAGAAGCATTCCGAGGCGCAAAAAATCATGCGCGAGTATTATCAAACCCCAGGGAGCATCTTGATTGGCACAGAGATGGCAATCCCCTACCTCACGGAGCCCGTCGCGGCCGTCGCCATCCTTTCTGTAAACTCACTCCTCACCATTCCCGACTTCCGCATGGGCGAGCGCGTATTTCGGCTACTCCTTCTCTTACGCGAAAAAGCACGTGAACATTTTTTGATCCAAACACGCGACACTTCGGTGCCACTCTTTGAGCTTGCAACATCAGGCAATATTGGTGAATTTATGCAGACCGAACTCGAAGCTCGCCGACAGCTTGGCTACCCCCCATTCTCTACCCTCATCAAATTTACTCATGAAGGCAGGAAGCCTGATGGCGAATCTCTGATGCGCGAGATAGAGACTATTTTTAGTGCATACCACCCCGTCACCTTCCCCTCATTCATTGCGCGCGTGAAGGGTAAATATCGCATGAATGCACTCCTCAAAATCCCTGAAGGAGGCTGGCCAAACGCAGAGCTGCTCGGGCTCATCCGTGCGCTGCCCACAGAGATAGAGGTGCGCGTAAATCCCGATAGTGTCATCTGAGTAGTTACAATGCGTCACAAAAAAACACCCGATGGGGTGTTTTTCATTTGACTACTTATTTTTCAGATAGTTGAGCATTGTCTGCGCATCGGAGACCTCGAACGGATCGGTGGGGCAGTTGTCTGAAAATCCTGGCTCCACGAAAAGTTTTTTAATGACTCCATCTTCGACGTGAATGCTGTAGCGCCATGAGCGGTCGCCGAACCCAAGGTTCTCCTTTTTGACGAGCATGCCCATCTTTCGTGTGAACTCGAGGTTTCCATCAGGAAGCATAAATACTTTTTTCAATCCGAGCTTGTCTGCCCACTGCTTCATGACGAATGCGTCGTTTGCGGAAAGACAGATGACTTGGTCGACGCCGAGCGCGGTAAATTCGTCGTATTTCGCTTCGTATCCTGGTGCATGCGTGGTGGAGCACGTGGGTGTGAATGCGCCTGGAAGTGCGAATAAGACAATATTTTTTCCCTTGAAAATGTCCTCAGTGCTCAAGTCGTGCCAGCGAAAAGGATTTTCATCTTGAATTGACTCATCGCGCACACGGGTTTTAAATATGACAGTGGGTACTTTCTGATCGACAAGTATGTGTGACATGGTGTTTATATAACTAATTTAATAATCTCTCCGATATCCTTCTTTTGGGTCTTCTTGTTGTTGCCAACCTCTGCAAATGCACATGTTGCAAAGGCGCCGAGCGTCTGGTTGACGGCACTGCGCACCGCAGAGAGCTGGGTTGCGATCTGCATACACTCCGCGTCGCGGAGAATCATTTCCCGTATCGCACGGAGCTGTCCTTCCGCGCGGGTAAGGCGGTTCAGCAGTAGTTTTTTATTTGAAGGATTTGCAAGCTTCACGTACGCACAATATACCCCATGGGGTATATTGTCAATTACAAAGAGCACCACATGCGCATAAATAAGCTGGGGTGAAATAGTTTACCCCCGTGACTCTAAGGTCACGGGGGCGGTTTGCTAGATTAGCACTTTTTCAGATCAGCGATGGCGTCGTCGAGGGTAATGCCGCCCACTCTCCCGTCATCCTTGAAATAACAAATGCGACGTGCAACCTCACCGAGTCTATATATCTCGGTGCTGCGATGAGATGGCGTGTGGTGCTTCTCATACTCCATCTGCATCAAGCAGATTGCGCGCCACAGTGCATTGGCTTTGCGCGTGTCGAGCGAGGGGACGGGGGCTTCATGTGGGGCAATAAATGTGATGTATCCCTTGCGCGTGTCGGTGCGAAAGTTGACGAAAACCCGCCGAGGTGGGCCTCCCTGCACGGCCCCGAGCAACTCCCATTGATCCCCTTTGTCATCGAGACGCTTTGCAGAATCGAGGCAAACACGCACACTATTAGAGTTACGCTCCTGACCGACGACGAAATCAACGGTGCGCAAACAAAACTCAGTGTCCCGCAAGGAGCGCTCAATCTGCTCCCAAGAAGGACCATCATTGACTCTGATTGCTGCTTTCACTTGTGTCATACGACACTCCTTTGAACGAACAAATCCTTTTGTGTGGCAGGATTCTTACCACCAGACTTCTTGCGAAGCGACCTATCCATACAGATAGGAATTAGATTTAATATACACTGTTTTGGTAAAATTGTCAATAATAACTTGACATGATTAAAAAGTAATGTACCATGAAACACAGAGATTGGTCATTGTAATTACTTACTGGAGGCGATAATGTCTATATTTTCTCGGTCTATTATTGCGCCCATTGTGGCGTTGCTATTCTTTTTTGTGAGTGCACCATTTGCACATGCTGAGGATATCTCAGCTCAAGAAGTGGAGGCAATTTTTGCACGCTACTTGGCAGTTGGGCAAAATGACGTCGATGTGCAAATCATCACACAGGGTTCTATCGGTGTGGCGCGCATTCGCCAAAGCAAAGACGGCTCTTTTGCCTGCTTCATTTCTGGGCTTGGTACGAGAGGGGGTGTCGATGCCGAAGTCGTTCGACTTGTACAGAAGGGAAAGATGATTCACGAGTTCACGCACTGCCTCATCTCCCCCCATGTCGGAATAGTTTTCGAGAAGCCGACCAATCTTCCGATGCAGGTCGCAGTCGATATGACAACGTTGACACACGAGAGTATTGCCGATGCTCGTTCAATAATTGAGATTTTCCGGAAAGATGGACCAAGTGAAGCATCTCGCTATGCCGACCACTTATTCCGGCTTCGCGCTAATCCAGGTGCCGCTACACACTCCACAACCACTGCGGTCGACAATGCACTCAAATTTATTTTGTCGAGCCCGCAGGAGATGAGTGACGCTGATGCCTTTCTGCATGCAATCCGAATTGGAAGAGTGGGCGCCGAGAAGACATTCCGAAAACTACTCACCGACAATGGTCACGGGGAAGTGATGGAGTCGGCGCTCGTTCAAAAAACGCTTTCGGAGCTTGATGTCGGACTCGAACAAGCACGTCTGGGATTTACCAGTGGTCGGCATAAAACAAATGCCATCACCATTCGGAAGTGGCACGAAGGCTATTCTCCACTGGATCATCATGTGTTTGTTGATGACAACGCTACGGTGCGCAAGGTGCCAGTGATTGGGATGGAGGGTGCACGTGATTTCGATGCATTCAAAACACTTATTACCGCACCAAATACTGATGAGCATCGCTACGCTGTCCTCGCCCTCACAAAGCACAGCAGACTCAGTATGCGGGACCTCAATATCACTCGTACGCATTTTGAGCGCTTTGTGGAAAACTATTCCAAAAAGGAGCCGAGGAATCGCACAATCGTTCTAGGAATTATAGAAAGAGTGATCAAGAATTCAGATCGCGCATTTGGCATGAACGAAGTCTTCAATGAGATAGTGCGAGAACTCATGCGGACATTTGAGTAACAACGGGTCACCGTAGTTAAAACCACCTTTCGGTGGTTTTTTTGCTACTCCTGTGCGTATCACACCGATTATATCATGGCAGAAATTTGAATTCCCAATTTGACCAATGACAACTATGTAGCTGGGGCAGTCACAATTGATTACTTGAATATTCACGCCCACCGTTTTTGCGTGGTCATCCAGCAGGTCGACGTGTTCCTTTTCAAGTGGCAAAAAATGCGTAGAATAAAGCAATGAAAGAAAGTGTGGCGAAAAATAAAAGCGGCATTATCATCGTACAGGATGGGAACACGGTGCTACGGGCTATTGCAGAGCCGGTCACCAAAAATGAATTTGGTTCAAGGGCACTACTGCAGACCATCGACGACATGAGCACCGCACTCGAAGGAGAGTTCGACGGCGTCGCTATTGCAGCGCCACAAATAGGGGTGTCGCTCCGCATCTTCATCGTTTCACGCAAAGCATTTGCACTCGACGAAAACGCAAAACCCATTCCGGGAAAGGTGCAAAAAGGGCTGGAGAAAAACATGGTCTGCATCAACCCCGAAATCATTAAAACGTCGCGCAAAAAGGTGAAGGTACCCGAAGGCTGCCTCTCGGTGCGGTGGTACTACGGCAACACAAAGCGCCACGAGAAGGCGATGATACGCGCGTACGACGAGCACGGCAAAATATTTACCTACGGAGGTGCGGGGCTCATCGCACAAATATTCCAGCATGAGGTCGACCACTTAAACGGCATACTTTTCGTGGACCATGCCACGGAGATAGAGGAGCTCACGGAAGAAGAGATTGTGAAAATTCAAGAAAAAAATGCAGAAACAAATGCATAATCCCCGCTTTGCACTTTTTGGCACACCAGAGTTTGCCACAATTATTCTCGATGAGCTTGAGTTGAAGGGTTTCCTACCGAACGTGGTGGTGACTGCACCCGACGCTCCTAAGGGCCGCAAGCTCGTCGTCACCAAAAGCGAGGTCCGCATCTGGGCAGAAAAGAGAAACATTCCCGTACTTACCCCCACCACACTACGCGATGGAAAATTTGGGGAGCATATCGCACCATTTGACTGCACGCTCTTTATTGTCGCCGCATATGGGAAAATAATACCCAAAGAGGTGCTCGACATACCCAAACACAGCACCCTCAACGTGCACCCCTCGCTCCTTCCGAAATTCCGCGGCGCATCCCCCATCGAGTCGGCCATACTTTCTGACGAGCCACACACGGGAGTGAGCATCATGGTGCTCGACGAGGAGATGGACCACGGCCCCGTACTCGCACAGCGTGAGCGCATCACTCGCGACTGGCCACCAAAGGGTAGCGTGCTCACGCGCGACTTGGCTCACTTTGGCGGTGTACTCTTGGCAGAAATAATTCCCGAATGGATGAATGGACTTACCCCACATGCTCAGGACCATGCGCGCGCAACCTTCACCAAAAAAATACACAAGGAAGACGGGCGTATCGACCTCACCCTCGACCCGTATACGAACTATAAAAAAATTAGAAGCTACGATGAGTGGCCTGGCACATTTTTCTTCGTACTACACGCGGGGAAAAATGTACGCGTACGCATCATCGACGCAACATATACAGATGGGAAGCTCGCCATCACCCGCGTTGTGCCTGAAGGGAAAAAGGAGATGTCATACGAAGACTTTCTCCGTGGGTATCAGTAGCAGCATCAGTGGGAGGCTATCGCAGAATAGTGATGGTGTCTATGAGTACGGGCACCACGGGGACTTTCTTCTCTCCAATAGATACTTTATTGATAGCATCCACCACAGACATTCCCTCTGTTACTTTTCCAAAAATAGTATACTTGCCCTCCATTTCTTTTGCCTGTTCCGCAA
>JAYTEB010000212.1:0-1084 GCA_043735605.1 Candidatus Lloydbacteria bacterium
TGAAGCTACTCGAGCTCGGCAATCAGGTTGTCACCACCCGCGCTTCCCTCGAAACCATCGACGGCGTCCATCACATCGTTGCCACCTCCAACGGCCGCACTGATGATGGTTTCATCAGGCACTGGGAGGAGCACTATTGGCCATCGAGCTACTGCAAGGATATCACCCGTCGTGCACGTTTCATCCCCACGGAGGGTGTGACATACCGCATCCCCATCATCATGGGTAGTGAGTTTGAAGAGTCCGATCGCATCACCTCGAAGATCCGCCATGAAGCAGCTCGGCGCAAATACCGTACTCTTCCTTTCGAAGCAGCTTGTCTCCTTCGTGAAGCAGTGTCGAATCAAGACCTCGAGCGTCTCGACCTCTTGCAGCTTGTTGGTATGCATGAGCCTATTATGGATTCTGACCAGTACCCGTATTTCCTCGGTGTGCACCACTACGGCAATTGCGGGGTGGATGCGTTCAACGACCTCGGCAACTACGGGTGGGGTCGTGAGGGTGGCTTCGCGTTTCTGGCTCCGCAAGATCAGTCCTAAGACCTAGAATCTTGTCACAATTGCACTTATGCCTTAGTTCTTCTCCTCTGCGCTTCGCGGAGGAGTTTTTTTTTGCATCTTTCCTTAGTCACGTACCGCCTCGCAACATGCTTTTGGAAGGAAGGAGTAGGCAAAGCCATTTTCCCTGTCGGCCTAACCGCGGGGTGGTTGATTGTTAAAAATCACCTCAATTAAACCAGATATTTCCCGTTTTCAAATATAACCTTGCCGTCGAGGACGGCGCGGTCGACGAGAGGGAAGAGGTCGACGTGGAAGCGGGCTTTGTGGGTGATGATTCCTTCTTTTTTATACACACTATGTTTTTCGCCGAGGGAGAGGTGCATTCCCAAGATACGTTCAAAGGCGGTGATGTCTTCTACGTAGCGTTCGCGCGTGATGGCACGGTTGAGACCGAAGCCTATCTCGCGGATGAGTGGGCGCTCGTTTGTTTTTATGCTCGCAATCACTTCGCCAAATGATGCTGGTGCGTTATCTGCGAAGCCGACGACGACCCCATGCTCCACGTCGACGCGAAATGGCTCGTG
>JAYTEB010000213.1:0-2765 GCA_043735605.1 Candidatus Lloydbacteria bacterium
CGCCCAAATGGCTCGTATAATCCCCTAGGCCTTTTACGCCGATAGAGAGCCCGTTGCCCGCTGGTGCGGAGGAAAGGGAAAAAGGATGCACTTCTTCCAAGCCGTGGCTGTCTGGAAACCCAATAAAAATAAACTGCCCTGGGGTGTAGTGCATGGGTTTGGCATCTTTTGCGCGTAGTGTTATCTCGACGATGGTCGCGTTGACCTTCTTTACTTCGTCGACGATGTACTCACGAGTGGAGACAAGGAACGCACCGAGCACCGTGCGGTAGAGGATGGCCGCAAAACCGATGATCACGAGGAAGAACATGTAGTACTTCAAGACGAGCACCGAGGTGACGTCGCTTGGGATAAAGAGTACGTGTAATACTCCGAAGAAAAAAGCGAGCCCGAGAAATTTATGCGTCAACTTCCAGATATGGTATGGGAGCTTTACGAAAAATGTGAGCACCAAAAAGAGTATCATGAGCCCAAGTGCAATCACCCCCCACACATATGAGCACTCGGGGTTGGTGAGACCAATATTTGCGAGGCAACGTGGGTTGAGCACGAAAAGTGTGAAGCTATTTTGCATTCCCATAGCTCCTGAGCCCAGATACTGCGCCACAAGGAAAAGTGGGTGCAGGAGAAGTAGGATAAAGGAGAGTCCGCCGAGCACGTGGTGCACGATATACACCTTATTCATCCCACCAAAAATACTCTCGAGAAAGCGCAGTCGTGCCCCGAGTGCGAGATTGAGTGCAAACATCGCAAAACCCACAAGCCCGAGCGCCTGTCCTATGGCCTGCATAGAAAGCGCATAGTTAATTTTGCCCCCACGCATAAAGCGCTGCTCAAGGGCATACGGTGTGAACATCCAAATAATGAGCGGGATGAATGACAAAAGCAGGAGGAGTGGCCAGCCAATTTTACTTGAATATTGAAGTTTCATAGTAAAAACTACATATATGACTCTGCATCAGCACCGTGCTCTACGAGTTGCACTCGAATCCACGCATGAATTGCCTGAATCACCTTCGGATCGCTTGCAATAAGCTGGATTTGCGCGCCGTTTGGAAGGTCGGTGTATACAAATTGAATTTGGGAATAATTTTCTGACATACCTTTTGGTCCAGGAATATCGGCGCCGTATAATTTTATCTGATCAGAAAAATTTCCCGTACGAAATCGGTCGTACTCAACCTTGAGGCGCATTTGGATGAGCGCGATTTGCTTCGTATTCGTTGCACTCGTATAAAGATGGAGCATTCCCCCACTTGGAAGTTCATGAAATATATGTTTCGTTTGATCAAGGTCGTAGGGCATGACCATCGCACTCTTTTCGCGATTTTCACTGTTTTCTGCCTCATGTGCTTTATTGTCGACATTTTGTTGCCAAAAATATCCAAAAATTATGCCGACTACAAATATTATTATCCCTACGAATATGAAATGTTTTTTGTTGACCATATTGTTATTTTACAGTATATCACCACTCTAGAGAAAATTCACGAGGGGAATCTGAGAGCATCTCCCCTATTCTGCGTCGTGTTGCGGGGGATATATCGTTTGGGAGATTGTCGATATGGAAGAACTGCCGTTCCCCTATTTCGAGCGTCGGCTGCCAGAGGTCGAGCTCCTCCCATTCTGCAGCGACGTACACATGCACCGTGATGGTGGTCATGAAATGTTTGTCGGTGTACGTGCCCAATTTTCGCTCGATGCGTTTCACAAATATTCTTGCTTCCTCTTTTGTTTCGCGAATGGCTGCCGACTCGGGGGCTTCGCGCGGCTCTATCTTCCCGCCAGGGAATTCCCAGAATGGTCGATAGGTGGTCTTGATGAGAAGCACCTCATCCCCCCTCCTCACTATTGCCTGCGCTCCGTTTATTTTCACCCCAAAAAGAAACTCGGTACTGACGAGCGTGCGGTAGAGATAATTGAGTGAGCGGTAATATTTTTTCATTTTGAGATTTTCTTAACGGGAGTGGTCACAAATCACTAAATTTTCTGAGCGTTACTTGCACGCCAGAAAATGTAAGTGTTCGCGACCCCGCCTCGCGGTTTCGCGTGCTCGCGAAACATCGCTGCGACTTCCACCGCCTAAAAATCTCAAGTAGTTGAGATTTTCTTAACGGCTGTGGACCTACGGGGAGTCGGACCCCGAACTCGTCCATGCCATGGACGTGTATTACCGCTATACTATAGGCCCTCGGTGCTTCGATTATACATATTGTGAGAATATTTGCATCTCGATGCGTAAAAAAATGCTTAAAAAAACTACCCGTAAGTTGCGGGTAGTGCGAGTTGTGTTGTGCACCCCAAAAGTCAGGAGCGCTTATTTGACAAAAGAGACATACAAGCCTTGTAGCGTGAGCGGACTTCCGCTGCAATGGCGACGAAGCCAAAGAACATTGAGAATTCAATCCAGCTGCGCGCCAGACCACTGTCGACGTTCGTACCCACTGCGTGGTACAAGCCGACGAAAAAAAACAAGGCAAAGAGAAAGCCGCCGACGGCGAACGTTTTTGACATGGTGACTCCAGTGAAAAGAGCATCTTGCTCGGACAATAGACCAATTAAATCATATACTATTTATTTTCTTTTGTCAACCACGTATAGACAAAAATACAGAAATTCGTTATCCTTTTTGAGTTCATGAGATTTGAGAAAACCATTGAAGGCCCTATCGTCTAACGGTTAGGACATCGGCTTTTCATGCCGGCAATCGGGGTTCGATTCCCCGTGGGGTCACCAATACAAAAACCGCCTCAAGGGCGGTTTTT
>JAYTEB010000214.1:0-6636 GCA_043735605.1 Candidatus Lloydbacteria bacterium
CCTTCCGAGATGGCTACCCCGGGGCAGAGCCCCGAGGAATAATTGATTTATTTTTTTAAAAAACACGAAAACAAGTCCCCTCCTAGGTACTCTTTTGTACGACAACATTTTTAAACCCGTTCAGTAGAAATTCTCCGCTGTACGCGTCGGCGTATTCCCCCAAGAGATTTTCGTAGTCGTGCGCGGGCATCTTGTCTGCTGCATTTGGGCCAAACTTCTTTTCAATCTCCCCTTCAGCAAGCTTCTCCGCGAGCAGCTCGAGCATGACATGGATGTCGTACTGGTCGAGGAGCGCGTTGACCTCCGGATCGTTGTCAAACGTGGGCGAAGGGTGGTGGTGGTCCTCTCCGGCGAGCTTGTGCCGAGAAGTAGCAGCGGGAAAACCCGCATCTTTTGCGCGGGAAAAAATGTACTGCTCGAGGTCGTCATATTCCACCGCAAAGTCTTCATCGCGGTGGCCGTTGACGACCGTGTTGGCAATATAGACCATACGCAGCAATGTTTTGAACTGTTCGGGGCTAAATGCAAGTCCTATCATAGGGGTGAGTATAGCTCGTGCGGCCATTTTTCTCAACCGCATGTGTCTTCAGTGCGCGGCGGCGAAAGGCGTGGTCGGGAATGGTCTGTGCCACGAGAGCCCAAAACTGCTCTCCGTGGTTAAACTCTCGCAGATGGCACAGCTCGTGAACAATCACATAGTCTTGGAGCGATTCAGGGAGGGTGAGGAGGCGATAATGGAAGTTGAGATTCCCCTTCGTAGAGCAGCTCCCCCAACGCGACTTTTGGTTGCGTATAGCAACACGACCATAGGTATGCTGATAATGCGCATTCCATTGTGCGAGCTTCTGGTGCACCATCGCACGCGCAGCCTCTTTGTGTGTCTCGTACGAATGAGTTGTACCCGCAAGTCCACTCTTCCTACGGTACACGCGCACGATGGAGCGCCTGCGCGTGATGCTTTTAAGTATTTTTTTAAACGTACCCTGAAACATATCGGGCTGCTACGCGTCCTGTGACTTGATATGCTTAATGGTGTCTTTGAAGCGTATGTGCCCTTCGGTGATCAAAAATATGATGCGCTCCGTGATGCCAATGCTTCTGCTTTTTATCGTGGCGAGTTCTTCTGTGGTGAATTTTTGGAGTACAAAGTCTCCTGCCTTTTGGCGAGGAGTAAGCGCGGTCACCTCTGGTGCCACCCCAATGCGCATGCGATAAAAATCGCGCGTTTTGATGGTGTCAATTATTGATACGACCCCATTCTGCCCACCCGCGCCGCGGTCGCGCGCACTTCTCCACGCTCCCAGGGGTAGGTCGGCGTCGTCATGCAGCACGATGAGCTGTGCTGCCTCGTCGCGACTCTTCACGAGGGTGACGAGGCTTTTCCCTGAGTTGTTCATAAATGTTTCGGGCTCGAGTAACAGCACTTCTTGGCCTGCTATTTCGCCTCGTGAAACAAATGCATCATACGTTTTTTTGTACTCCCACTCAGGAAAATTATTTTTTTTACGAAAGACTTCGAGCACAATACGCCCCGCATTGTGGCGTGTCTTTGCGTATTCAATGCCGGGGTTTCCTAGTCCAACAATTATCCATTTCATAGTAGGACTTCCGTAAATTGCGAACTTCTTCGCCATGGAGCCTCTGTAACTCGGTCAACATATACGAATATGTCTTCCTCATCACCTTCTCCATGTCTCAAATTTCATCAATTTCTGAAAGTCCCATCATATTACCCCAAATTTGAAAAATGCGTGAGCGCTATCGACATAAAGAAAAACCCCCATGCTCATGCATGCGGGCTTTCTTTTGAGATATTTACTGCTGCTCTCTCCACGAATCTGCTCCGATTGTTTCTTTCGCATTCGCTGCGTCGGCTTTTGCCCTATCTGCACTCAGGACTTCGCCAGTAGATGGGTCTTGCACAAACTCCCCAGTCGAAACCTTGCGCTCGTCACCCGTAACATTTGCTGATTCTCTATCCATAACATTTCAATTATCCCGAGTAATATAAAAATGATACCGTGCGTGCGTAAAATTGCAAGAAGCCACGTGAAAATCTCTTGTGTCAACACCTTCTTTCCCGTATGATGATACACAAATGCCTCTCGAAAAAGAATCAATCACTGACTTGCGCACACCCCCCGCCACATCACCATCGAAAAGTCCTCACGCAGAGGTGCGCACCGAAGTGCACAGTGCTGTGGGTGAAAAAGTCGAGAAACAGACAATGTTCCAAATTGTTTGGGAAACGCTCCGCTACGCTGCGGTGGCCGCACTCATCATCATCCCCATTCGCACCTTCGTGGCACAGCCTTTTGTCGTATCGGGCAACTCAATGTTTCCAACATTTCACAACGGGGAGTATCTCATCGTCGACGAAACAACGAAGTATGCAGGTGAGTATCATCGAGGGGACATCGTCATCCTGCGCTACCCCAACGACCCCTCAAAATATTTTATCAAGCGCGTGATCGGACTCCCCGGAGAAACGGTGACTATTGTAAATGGCACCGTTGCCATCACCAGTAGCACCCGAACGACGCCACTGGTGCTCGCTGAGCCCTACGTGAAAAACGCAAAGTTTGACTCCTCGACCCGCACCCTCTCCGACAGTGAGTTCTTCGTGATGGGAGACAACCGCGCCCAAAGCTCCGACTCACGAGTATGGGGACCCGTACCAAAAGCACTGATGGATGGCAAAGCACTCTTGCGACTCATCCCCATCAGTGCCGCGGCAGTGCGCCCTGGGTCTGTGGAGAGTTTTGGGATTGTCTATTAAATGTAAATTATCATTATTTTTACTCACACACGTATGGCAGAGAAAAAAGTAGCAAAGGTAGAAAAAAAGGAAGCCCCCACCGCGCTAAAGGGTATGCGTGACTTTATCGGAGATGAAAGCCACAAATACCAAGGGTTTTTTGAAAAGGCTTCGGAGATTGCCCTCTACTACGGATTCCAGCCCATCGACGTGCCCATACTTGAGCGTGAGGAGGTTTTCCTCTCCACGAATGGCGAAGACACTGACCTCGTGGGTAAAGAAATGTATACACTCAAAACAAAGAGTGGTGACAAACTTGCGCTCCGCCCTGAGGGCACCGCTCCAGTGATGCGTGCATACCTCGAACACGGAATGCAGACACATCCCCAGCCGGTGAAGTTTTACTACTACGGATCATTCTTTCGCCACGACAACCCACAGCGGGGGCGCTATCGTGAATTCAAGCAATTTGGCATCGAAATGATCGGGTCTTCAAAATCTATTGGCGACGCGATGATCATCTACTTGAACGCAATGATCTTAAAGGAGGTTGGTCTCACGAACATCAGCATCGACGTAAACTCCATCGGCGACAAAGACTCGCGCGCACCATACCTCCGCGAGCTTACCACCTACTACCGCAAACACATCAACCATCTCTGTGTAAACTGCAAACAGCGCATCAAGACGAGTCCACTTCGACTCCTCGACTGCAAAGCATCGGAATGCCAGCCATACAAAGAAAAGGCCCCCCAATCCATCGCGCACCTCTCCCCCTCTGCCAAGGCGCACTTCAAAGAGGTTCTCGAGTACCTCGATGCGCTCAAGCTCACCTATCGCATCAACCCCTACCTCGTGCGCGGCCTCGACTACTACACCCACACCGTATTTGAGATAACAGAAATCCCCGACGACAGGCCAGCAGAAATATTCGCTGAAAATGCGACGCAGCTCGAGGCGACAGACAAAGAGAAAGACGCGAAAAAGAAAAAGCAAGAGCGCGAAGACGCAGCGAACGCACCACTCTCGCTCGCGGGTGGTGGGCGCTACGACTACCTCGCCAAGCGCCTTGGGAGCAAGAAGGACATCCCTGCGGTCGGGAGCTCCATTGGTGTGGACCGCGTGCTTCTCTCTCCCAACTACAAAGGCGCTGCATCACGTGTGGTAAAAAAGCCAAAGATCTATTTCATCCAGCTCGGCTTTGAGGCGAAACTCAAGTCACTCGAAATCATCGAGGTGCTCCGCGCTGCACGTATTCCTGTCACCCATTCGCTCAACAAAGACTCACTCGGTACCCAGCTCGGTATCGCAGAGAAGCTACAAGTCCCATTTGCGCTTATTTTCGGGCAGAAGGAAGCGCTCGAAGGCACCGTCATCGTCCGCAACATGCTCACCCGCTCTCAGGAAACCATCGCGATTACAAAGTTGGCGGATTATATAAAGGCAATCAAGTAGGTGCGCGAGCATTACTTTTTGAGAGCACGCATAAAATTCTGCTGAATTTTTGCTCAGACTCCACCTCGCCAGGCTGCGTGGGATACTCGCGGGAGCATATGCCTTCTCAGTGAATTTCGAATACCGCATCGTGTTTCAGTATCTCTCCAAAACCGAGGTCGTCCTCCTCACCATTGGCGACCACGAAGTATACCAGTAATAAGCGCTTGCTTTTTGGCAATGGGTGGGTAGGATGCAGGGAGACGAACATGAACAGGGAGAATGTGAATGTCTGGACAAAAAACGATGGTGCACATCGGGCTTGATCAATCTGTATTTGAATTTTTTCCAAAGATCGACCCAATGCTGCGGCGCTCTACGGTGGAGTTCGAAGTGCGGGATGCTCCTGACCAGCTACTTGTGGGGGACCGCTTTGCGCTCACCATATCGGGGGTTTGGAGCCACAGCATCCTCGTCAAGGGACGCTCATGGATGGGCAAAACACTACACCTCGACTGCACGAGCAACGCCCCCTCGATGATGCTGGCCCTCATGATGCTGAAGGAGTCACGAGAAGTTCCCGACACCCATAACCATACGCTCCCGGCGCAAGAATGGCCGGAATGAAGAAGGACGAAACCGAACCACCCCTTGGTGGTTTTTTCTTTAGGGTACTTGCATATTAAAAAGAGTGTGGTAGTATGATTTTAGGTTTTTCATCATACTCGGAGCATAAAAATGTTCATTGCAACGCGGATAGTAAATGGGGTTGTCGCACTACTGGCCCTCGTGCTCGCTGGCTACATGTTTTCATGGGTGCCGCAGTCACATGCCCTCAGGGAAACGGGCACACAAACGTTATTGGTCGCGGTCTTTTTTGTGGCCGACCTGATCTTTCGCAAGAAAGGTTTGTTTAGCGACATGTGTTTCACTAGTCTGTGGGCGGGCTTCTTTCTCTGTATGTTTGTCATCGGAATGACGAGGCTCTGGCTAGGAAACGTCACGGAGGGAGAAGGCGGGCTGACGTACTTTGGTATCGTCATGAGCATCTTCATTGCCATACCGCTCCTCCTCAATAGTACGTATCTTTTTGTCTCTTTCTTCACAAAAAAAGAGTGAAAGGCAAGAGCAAGAGACCAAACCACCCTCTGGTGGTTTTTTGATTGACTTATCTCTTGAGATGGAGTTAAATCATTGCAGAAATTATTTTGCAAGGAAGAAGAACAATGCTCAAAAAAGACGAGGATGATATTGTGCTTGGTGGGTACTACGATTGGCAGGAGATTGGGACTGGGGAATACTTGGTACAAATTACCGCAATTGATAAACTCAAAATTGAGACGACCGCAGTAATTAGCGGGGACAAGATCTCCCTGCAACGCGCCGATCTGAATACTCCAAGACCCGACCATGTGCTTGTCCCGCGCGCAAAAGAAGAGGTGGTGAAGAGACTCGATCAACTGATCCAAGGTGCCAAAAAAGAGAACGAACGACTTCAGGTCGAGTCTGATGTGAACAGCGAACGCATTGCTGCCTACGAGAAAGCACTCGGCACTCTCAAAAAATGACACCTAGAGACAAAAGGATGCGGAACAATAATTAAGTGACTGGGCCACCACTGAGGTGGTTTTTTGCTGGGAAGCACGGCATTATTCTTTGAGGGGGTGCGGACCGCGGCGGCGGGAGTCTTCAGCAAAAATAGAGCTGAGTTTTATGTGGACCCTCAAAAAGCAATGCCGAGCGTTGCCATTTGCAATCCCGCATCCCCCATGCTAGTATTTCCCCACGTATGAAAATCATTGCAGAAGTCACAAAACAAGGGGGCGAGTCAGGGGCAGCTATTATCCGCCGTTTTACCAAGCGCGTGCAAGGCACCAAGGCACTCATGAAGGTCCGCGAGGAGCGCTACTTCGAGCGTGCAATGTCGAAGCTCAAGATGAAGCGCCGCGCACTCGTATCGATGGAAAAAGGAAAAACCTATGAGCGCCTCAAAAAACTTGGAAAAATCCCCGAAAAAGTCGAAGGAGCGAGAGGTAAACGCTAGTCTCGGAAATCCGAGATTTACCCTCACGAGACTGACAAAAGACAGAGTTCCCGCTCTGCCTTTTCTCCTTTTGAAGGAAAAAGTGCTAGGAAAAAAGTATGCGCTCTCCCTCGTGGCGGTCGGTGACGCGCGCTCGCGCACACTCAATACGACGTACCGCAAAAAGACATATATACCCAACGTGCTCTCGTTTCCCATTTCCGACACACAGGGAGAAATATTTCTAAACCTCAAGCAAGCGCGTCGCGAGCATCGCAAAAGAGGTGAATCATACGACTACTTTGTCGCCCTCCTCTTTATCCACTCCATGCTCCATTTGATTGGATATCGTCATGGCAGTACAATGGAAGGCATAGAGCACAAGCATCTTCTGCGATTCAATATCACCAATACTTTTTAA
>JAYTEB010000215.1:0-6628 GCA_043735605.1 Candidatus Lloydbacteria bacterium
AAGGGGGTGGGCTACGTTGCGATCGAGGGAATGAAAGAAGACATTGAAATAGACGGCAGCAACCTCAACTGCGCCCTCGACCGTGACCGCGTCAATATCGTGCTGTACGGAAAGTCCGCCAGTAAGAGGGCGGGTGGCGAGGTGGTGGAGATTTTGTTTCGCAGCAAAACACAATTTGTCGGCGTGCTCATGAAGGACGATGCGGGCTACTACTTGGAGCCTGACGACTTTAAAATGTACCGCACCATTGCCATCCCCGACGACGCGCTCGCGGGAGCCGCGGAGGGTCAGAAAGTATTCGTGGAAATGGGTACATGGACAGATCAAAAACAAAATCCGAGAGGTGTAGTGAAGAAGATTTTGGGAAAGCCCGACGAGCACAACGTCGAGATGGAGGCGATAGTCCTCGAGCGAGGCTTTGATACGAGCTTTGATGCTGCAGTGGAGGAAGCTGCGGAGCAGATTCCACTCCAAATCCCACCTGAAGAAATAGCGCGCCGCATTGCCTCCCCCATCGGCCGAGACTTCCGCAATATCCTTACGTTCACCATCGACCCGCACGACGCAAAAGACTTCGACGACGCGCTCTCGTGGCAAAAGCTTCCGAATGGCGACATCGAGGTGGGCGTGCACATCGCAGACGTTTCCCATTATGTGACCCCCGAGTCCCGCATAGACCGCGAAGCAGTGGAGCGAGGAACCTCCATCTACCTCGTCGACCGCACCATTCCCATGCTCCCCGAGCGACTCTCGAACGGCATCTGCTCCTTGGTGCAAGGTGAAGACCGACTCACCTTCTCGGCAGTATTCACCATGAATGCACAGGGTGAGATCCTCGACGAATGGTTTGGCAAGACCGTGATCCACTCACAGCGCAGATTCTCCTACGAAGAGGCGCAAGGGGTACTCGACACAAAGCAGGGTGACTGTGTAGAAGCGCTGCTTTCACTCGATAACCTCGCAAAACAAATTCGCACGAGGCGTATCGCTGACGGAGCTATCGCGTTTGAAGCAGAGGAGGTCAAATTTGAGCTCGACGAAACAGGCAAGCCTATACGCGTGTCGAAAAAAATTATCCAAGACACCAACAAACTCATCGAGGAGTTCATGCTCCTTGCCAACAAGCGCGTCGCCGCACTCATCGCCAAAAAAGACACGAAGGCGGAAGCAGTATTTGTCTACCGCATACACGACGCCCCCAACGAAGAGCGTATGCAGGACTTGCGAGACTTCCTTCATGGCATAGGCTACGACTTGAAGCTCGACAAATTCGGACAAGTTTCATCGAAAAATATCAACAAAATGCTCGAAGAAGTACGCGGGCGTGCCGAGGAGGCGATGATACAAATCGCCACCATTCGCTCGATGGCAAAGGCGGTGTATGCGACAAAAAATATTGGCCACTTTGGTCTGGGTTTTGAATTCTACACGCACTTCACCTCCCCTATTCGCCGCTACCCCGATCTCATGGTGCACCGCCTCCTCGAGTCCTACTTGCTCGGAATTCCCCTAGAAAAAAATGCACTTGAAAAGCAAGAGCACCTTGCACGCTATTGCTCACAAATGGAGGTGGGTGCCGCCGAAGCCGAGCGCGCATCGATCCGCTACAAACAGTGCGAGTATTTTGCAGAGCGTATAGGCACCGAGCTCGAAGGGTCTATCTCGGGAGTCACCGAGTGGGGTATCTATGTGGAGGACCCGAAGACGAAGACCGAAGGCATGGTGCACGTAAAAGACATTCCTAATGACTTTTATTTCTTTGAAGAAAAGAATTACCGCCTCGTCGGCAAAAATACCAAAAAATCCTATCGCCTCGGCGACAAAGTCCGTGTCAAAATTGCTACCGTCGACTTAAAGAAAAAATTAATAGGAATGAAGCTCATCTAAAAAGAAATCGCCCTAGAGGGCGATTTTTTAAAGAAGGGCGCAAAGTGTTCCTAGCGCAAAGAGGATGAGATACCACACACAGAGTCGCGGGTGTAATGTATCGGCGCACAAGTCAGCGTAGCGCATCCATGGCAACAGAAATGGCCACTCTTTGCCCTGATGCAGCCAGAGCATGTGTCGCTTCTTACGCCAGTGAAAGTACTGATGAGCAAGCAGTGCGCCAAGAAGTGCAAGCACAGCACCAATCATGCTCATGCCCCCTGTGCCATATAGTCCGAGAAGATATGAAGTCGCGCTATACGCAAGCACGTCGACAGCAAAAAGCACAAAATACATGCCCTTTACTAAACTCACCCTGAAAAGAAACGCGAGGATGGCGCACATCAGATACCCCCACCATGCATGACCCTCTCATCATCGTATCAAGATTCACCCCATTGTCGAGAGTATGCTGTGCTTACTTTCTATAAAAAAATTATTTTGCCACCAGTGAAGCGTCTTCGAAGGAAATACTGAGGACTTTGGAGACGGCGTCGTTCCCCATGGTGATGCCATAGAGCACTCCCGCGCGTGACATCGTTTCACGGTTGTGTGTGATGACCATGAGTTGCGAGAGCTTGGCTAAGTTCTCTATCATGTCGCCGTACTTGCGCGAGTTTGCCTCGTCGAGTGCGGCGTCGGTCTCGTCGAGCACCATGAAGGGTGGTGGATTGACTTGTGAGATAGCAAAGAGGAGCGCAATGGAGGTGAGCGCGCGCTCGCCACCGGAGAGCATTTGGAGACCCTTGATCTTCTTGTGTGGCAGTGACACGGCGATGTCTATGCCCTCTTCGTCATCCCCCTCATCCTCCTCAGCGACGATTTCCCCCGGAACATCGGAGAGGTCAAGATCGGTATCGCGTTTTTTGCGCTTCTCTATCTTTACAATGTGGAGCTCCGCCACACCGCCACCAAACATAAGGCGGAAGAAGTCCCCAAATTGATGATTGATCTTCTTTACCCCAGACTTAAATTCGGTATCGAGCTTTTCATTTAGCTCCGCGATGAGCGCATAGAGAGACTCTTGTGTTTGCACTAAGTCAGCAATTTCTTTCTCGAGATATGCGTCACGCTCGATGGTCTCTTTGTATTCTTTTTCTACCTCTTCCCCACCTGCGGCACCTATGTCTTCGAGGCGAATCTTGCCACGCTCGATCTCTCTGCGGCGCGTCTCCTGAGCACTACGGTCTTCCCCCCCTACCTCCTCTACGCTTATGGGGATGCTGGAGTAGTCGAGTACTGCGCGTCCGAGTAGCACCCCTGCTTCCGTGAGCTCTTCTTCGAGGCGGCGGGACTCGCGTGCGAGATTCTCCTCCTCGTTGCGCATACGGTCGAGCGTACTCTGTAGCTCGCCTCGGCGCGACATCATCTCAAAAAGTGCACGCTCCGTGTCACGCGAATGTTCTTTTTCTTCGTCAATCTCTTTTTTGACGGCCTGATATTCTGCCTCCATACAGAGAGACTCCTCGCTAACGACGCGGAGCGCCTCGTCCACCTTTGTCTTCTCTTCGCGCAGCACGTGCACCTCGAGGTAGTCACTGTCGGTAAGCGTCTTTTGGCCTGCCTCGGCTTTGTGCCCTGCGATGAAAGCGCGCACCGCGTCGCGAATGCGCAGGAGTGCCCCCTTCACGTGGTGAATGTCTCCTGAGTCTTCTGCGGCATCAAACTCTGCTGCGATGGTGCTCGCCAAAATCTCGACGTCTCCGAGTCTGATGGGAATATCTTCTTGATGGGCAAGTGACTCCTGTTTTTTGCGTAACTGCTTTTCCTCGAATTCGATCATACCCTCGATACGCCCCAGGTTGCGCGAGAGCTCGTCGTGACGAGAGCGTACTCCACGGAGCTTCTCCTCCACAGAGAGGAGTCGCTGTGTCTTCTCGTCCCCCACACTCTCGCGGGCAAGCTCGCCACGTGCGTGCTCTATTTTTATATTCAAATCTGCGAGCTCACCTGCAGGTGCATGCTTTCTCCCTGAGATGTCATTCGTGCGGTAGGTGCAGTACATTTCTTCACGCTTCAAATATTCTCGATATTGCCCGATGAGTCGCTCACGGAGCTCCCGTCCTTCATTTACTTTTTCAACTTGTTTTTTGAGAAAGCGCAGATGCGGTGCTATCTCGCGACGAAGCACCTCGGCTTCCTTCATGTTCTCCTCGGTCTTTTGTAGGCGTCGCTCACTTTCTGCCCGCTTGTATTGGTAGAGCTTCAGTCCGAGCGCGTCCTCGAGCATTTCCCTACGCTCTTTGGGATTGGCGTTTAGGATGCGGTCTGCCTCCCCTTGCGAAATCATGTGGTGCCCCGATGAGCCGATATGTACAGCGGCAAGCAATTCGAATACGTCTTTCAGGCGCACTTGTGATCCGTTAATAAAATATTGATTGGTGCCGTCACGGTAGACTTCGCGCGATATGGCCACCTCATCGAAGTCGAGCGCAAACTCACGCTTGGAGTTGTCGAAAACGATGGTGACGTTTGCGCGGTTGGCGCGGCTTGCGGTCTGCGAGCCATTGAAAATAAGGTCTTCGCCACGCTTGCCGCGCATCGACTTCATCGACTGCTCTCCTAGTACGAAACGGATCGACTCTGCGACATTCGACTTGCCAGATCCGTTGGGCCCAACGACGGAGGTGATCTGCGAGGTGAACTCCAAAACCGCCTTTTTTCCAAAAGATTTGAATCCAAAGACCTCGAGTCGCTTCAGTCTCATGTGGGATGTATTTTAGCATGTAAACTAAAAACGGGGTGTAGCAACTGGGGATACAAAAAAGACCCCGAAGGGCCTTTGCGATTGCGATAACTACCTTATCACGTGTGTGTAATATGGCTTTCCGACGCCCGCGCCGCCGTGAATGTTTTTTTCGTCACTCGATGCGAGCCTTATTCCCGACTTTGTGGCCACGAGCGAAATGAGCCCCTGCGCGCACTTGCTACCCAAGGCGAGAGCCTCGGACTGCTCAAAGAGGCCCCCTGACGAAGCCCCAAGAAACTGAGGGCGCATCAGAAAAAGTTGGCAAAGCTCGTGCAGAGAGAAATATGAGTACTGCTTTTTCTCCACATGCAGATCAGACTCCGCAAGTGTTTTGCCACTCAACGCACGACCACCGTTGATACCCACGAGTACGTAAGGTGCGAGAGGTGTAGGCTGCTCGGTATTTCGCGATAGGATGGTGTGCAGATCTACTTCAGTCTGGAAATCTTCGCCCAAAAGCGATGCGAGTGCACGCCGCAGTGGCAGCCACGATGGAGGGAGCATCAGCAAAAGTGAATACTCACCGTCGACAATCAGGTGCTTCGCGGGCGGAGCGAAAAACTCTGTCACGCGCAGCATGAGTGGTGTGAGGGCACTCACGAAAGACTCCTCGGAATGTCCCGCACCCACAACAAAGCCGAGCTCATGATAGCGAGCACACTGCTGGTCGAGTCGCGAGCGCATGTAGGCAAGAGATGTATCCTGAAAGTACCCCTCGACTCCACGCGTGATGCTCGAAAGCAGCGTCATTGCCATTTTGGGATTTGGTTCACCGTTTTGGTCACGCGCGAAGTTGTATCTCTCGATAGACCGAATAATTCGATCTACATGACCCTGTGCGATGTGCTCAAACCCTTCTGTGCCACCCACTACGGAGAGTGTGGGTTTATGGAATTTATCCACCATTTTGTGTCCTCAAAGAAAGTCTCTACCACGCACATTACTACACCGGCCAGAGAGCGTCAACGCTTACGTAATGGTGGTGTGGCTATTTCGCCACTTCTTGCCATCCCTTCTTTTCAAGTGCAGACAATGCCGCAGCCTGCTCCGCATCTTGCTTCGATGCCCCTTCGCCGCTTGCCACCAACTCACTGCCTATGTGCACACCGACTTCAAAACGCTTGTCGTGGTCGGGTCCAGTTTCTCGTAAGACAAGATAATTCGGAGTGATGCCTACACGCTCTTGTGCCTCTTCTTGGAATCGACTTTTTGCATCTTGCCATAAGCGTTTCCCCACTATTTCGTCGAGTCGCCCAAAGAGACTGCGACCGATAAATTCTTTTGCAACATCGTAACCTTGGTCGAGGAATATTGCCCCAATCACCGACTCGAATGTATTGGCGAGAATGTATTGGCGAGCACGTCCGACGTCTTTTGCCTCACCTTTTGAGAGGAGGAGGTACTCATTCATGTTCCAGTCGGTGGCTGCGTCGGAGATAGAGTTTGTATTCACTAGTGCGGAGCGATACGCAGTGAGCATTCCCTCTGGCTCCTGTGGATATGCAGCGTACAGATACTCGGTGATGACGAGCTCGAGTACTGCGTCCCCCAAAAACTCGAGACGCTCATTGTGCCGCATGTTCGTGGCGCGATGCTCGTTTAGGTACGAACGATGCGTGAATGCCTCACGCAAAATAGCGATGTCTTTAAATGTGACACCTATCGTCGTAGCAAACTTTTCATATAAGCCTATTGCGTTGTCCATGTGAGAACCCATCTCAAAAGCACTCGTGCAATTCGCATTATCGCGAAAGAGTGTTTTTGAGAGCGGTCCTATCCATGAGACTACCACACCACACACTTTTTAGCAATATGAAGTGCATTTTTCAGATTAGCGAAGCAATGCGCCAGAATCACGCTTTCTAAAAAAATAGTTATTTGGGATGCAATATTACTTCTTCAAATAAGCCTCAGTTTTGGATGAAGTTCAAGGCGACAAGATGGGCGTGTTCG
>JAYTEB010000216.1:0-2714 GCA_043735605.1 Candidatus Lloydbacteria bacterium
CACGTACCTCGCTTATGGTGGCTCCTCACTTGAAATACAAGGGGTACTCAACCTATTTCATGGCGTGGGTAGGCGTTTTGAAATAGTCGGGACACTTGCTAATGAGCGTACTGGCGCAATGGTTATTTCTGACTACGCGCACCACCCCACGGCGCTGCGGGCGGTTGTTGCGGGTGCTTTGTCTCGCTACAAAGACAAAAAAGTCCTTACTGTCTTTCGCCCCCACCATCGTGAACGCACAGAGAAGCTGATGGATGCATTTGTCGAGACGATACTTGGTGTGCCGCACATTATTCTCGTCGAGATTTATGACGTAGCGGGGAGAGAGGAGGGTATCGCTGTGAGCTCACAAGATGTGATAGAAAAAGTACTGATGCACAATCCGCGTCACGATATTCTCTACGCAAAAGATCTCTCTGACGCAGAGACGCTCATTCGCCAACAAGCATCGTTGTTTGACGTGATCTTAGTTGTTGGGGCTGGGGACGCCGATGTGCTTGCACAAAGACTCGTCTCATCATGACCACTCAAAGTCTTAAGGGAAAAGTCTTTGTTGGCATGAGCGGGGGTGTGGATTCTTCCGTCTCTGCTGCATTGCTCCAAAAAGAGGGTTACGAAGTGGTGGGGGTTTTCATTAAAGTGTGGCAGGCCGACTTTCTGCCGTGCACATGGAGGGAAGAGCGGAGGGACGCAATGCGTGCTGCGGCACATCTGGGGCTACCACTCATCACACTTGATTTAGAAAAGGAATACAAAGAGGAAGTCGTGGACTATATGATTCGTGAGTACGGGGAGGGAAGGGTGCCCAACCCCGACGTCATGTGCAACAAACATGTGAAGTTCGGTGCGTTTCTTGATTTCGCAAAAAAAAATGGTGCAGACTTTGTCGCAACGGGGCATTATGCTCGAGTCGAGTATGGTGGGGAACACTCCCCGCATAAATTACTTATGGGGGTCGACAAAGAAAAAGACCAGTCATATTTTTTATGGACGCTCTCGGGAGAGCGGTTGGCTCACACACTTTTTCCCGTGGGGCATCTAGAAAAAAAAGAAGTGCGCAGGTTTGCAAAAGAGTTTGGACTCCCGAATGCAGAAAAGAAAGACAGCCAAGGACTCTGCTTTATGGGTACCGTCGACATGGCAGAGTTTTTGAAACATTATCTCAAAACAAAAGAGGGGAGCGTGCTGAACGTGGCAGGAAATGTGCTCGGTACGCACGATGGTGCAATGCTTTACACCATGGGGCAGCGGCATGGATTTCGTACCATAAAACAGTATGCGGACGAACCCCCGCTCTTTGTGGTGGGGAAAAATATTGCACAGAATACGATTACGGTGGCACCTCGGGTGGATGCGTCGGTAAAGGAAAACTCGGCGGTACTCATGGTCAAAGAAGTAAGTGATACACTGCAAACGACATTGTCCGAGCACGCGCCACTCCAATGCCATGCGCGCATTCGGTATCGTGGGAGTTTATATAATGCTACACTCACCCTCGCGGATGAGGGGTGCATCAGCGTCTCACTGGAGACTGCTGACGAGTATGTAGCGCTAGGTCAGTCGATCGTTTTTTACGACGGGGAAGAAGTTTTGGGTGGCGGGGTTATCACTTGAGCAATCAGCCCCATTCCTGTATTATTTCATTTATGAATAAGCAACTACTCACTGTGCTTCTCTGTGTCACCGCATTTGCGCTGTTGGGAGCAGTTTTGTGGGCAGATAAAAAATCAACAGACGGTGACAACGAGGCATTACTCTTAAAAGATAAACAGACAACCATGGAGACAAATATAGACGGACTGAAAATAGAAATACTTACCGAGGGCAGCGGGGTGGGTGTGATGAGTGGCCAAACTGCAGTTGTGCACTATACGGGCACCCTCACCGACGGGACGGTATTTGATTCCAGTATTCCACGCGGAAAAACATTTCCCGTATCTCTTGGACGAGGGGAAGTCATCAAGGGTTGGGATCTCGGGCTCGTGGGCATGAAGGTGGGAGAAAAAAGAAAGCTCACAATAGCTCCAGAGCTTGCATACGGCAAGGAGGGCTACCCTGGTGTGATACCCGAAAGCGCGACGCTTATCTTCGAAGTAACACTCGAGTCAATCCAGTAGTTTTTTGTTTCCACCATGAAGAAGGAGATCTCCATTGTGAAGGCTTCGGGTGAGAGGGAGTTTTGGGACCCACAAAAACTCGCACACTCATTGCGTGCGGTGGCGGCCCCACCTCACTTGGTGCAAGAAATCATCACTCACGTGGAGAAGGACCTCCACGACGGAATGCATACGAGCGACATCTACCAGCATGCATTTTCTCTTTTGCATCGCTATGACAGTCCCTTTGCTGCAGAATACAGTCTCAAGAAGGCCATCACACAATTTGGCCCTTCAGGCTTCCCCTTTGAAAAATTTATTGCCCAGATTCTTCGTGCAGAGGGATACCACACACAGGTGGGCGTCATGGTGAGCGGGCGATGTGTGACGCATGAGGTGGATGTGGTTGCCGAAAAAAACGACGAACGAATTCTCGTCGAAGCAAAGTTCCACAATTCGTCGGCAATCAAGTCTGATGTGAAGGTGGCACTCTATGTGCATGCGCGATTTCAGGATATTCAAAGCCGCCTCGAAACTCTTGATAGGGGTGAGCGCTATACCCACGCATGGCTTATTACTAATACCAATTTTACCTCTCAGGCCATCCAGTATGGTACC
>JAYTEB010000217.1:0-2712 GCA_043735605.1 Candidatus Lloydbacteria bacterium
GCGACCCACTCGTTTGGGTGATCCCTCTCAAGTTGCTGTATGTGCTCTTCAAGCCAGTCCGACCCCATATCCGCAGCGGATTTCCGTTTCATTGTCGATTCCTTTCGTTTTGTAGGTCTCCACTCACATTAGTGGGTAAAATAGAAAAAGCAAGGAATCTTGGGGTGTTTATATTATTCTTTGTGCCGGAGGAGAGAATCGAACTCTCACTTCTTTCGAAACGCGATTTTGAGTCGCGCGCGGCTACCATTACGCCACTCCGGCAACACATTAGCTTAAGCAGCCACCCGGCCACTCCGGCAAGTGTGGACAGTGTAGCGAATAAAAAATTAAAAATCAAACAAAAAGCACCACTTAGGGTGCAAGATGATTGAGTGACTTCAGGACGATGCCAATGAGGAGACACCCGATGATTTCGACCTTGTCGTAGGGTTTTTTGAAGTACCACCCACGAAAAAGATAAACCCCCATGACAAAAAAAGAATATACTGCGAGCAGTGAGCGTGCATCACGTGTGCCAAGTCCTGTACACATCGCAAATACCAAAAGAAATCCAATCAGCACACACAGCACAAAGCGCTCGTACATTTGCTCAAAATTCATAAATACTTTCTCTAATTTATCTTCATCCACACTAGCAAAGAAAGGGCATGTCGCAAGGGGGGCGCATCTTGTGCTACAATACGCAAATCATGTCTGAATTTGTAAACAATGCTATTTTTTGGGTGGAGGTTGAGAAAATTAACCCAAACCCCTATCAGCCCCGCAAGGAGTTTAATGAGGCGCATTTGCGTGATTTGGCCGACTCCATACGACAGTATGGCGTACTCCAGCCCCTGGTGGTGACGCGGAACGAAACAGAGCTTCCGGAGGGTGGCATGCAGGTGCACTATGAGCTCATCGCTGGGGAGCGGCGCTTGCGGGCATCGAAGCTCGCGGGAATAGCGCGCGTGCCTGTCATCATTCAGTCGGTCACCGACCCGAGGCTCAAGCTCGAGCTCGCCATCATTGAGAATTTGCAGCGCGAGGACCTGAACCCCGTTGATCGCGCTCTCTCATTCGCTCGCCTTGTTCAGGAATTTAGCTTAAAGCATGTGGAGATTGCGAAAAAGGTGGGCAAGAGCCGCGAGTATGTATCCAACAGCTTGCGACTACTTGTGCTTCCCAAGGAGATACTCGACGCACTTTCAGGGGGGCGCATCACCGAGGGGCATGCACGGCCACTGATGATGCTTGCGGATAGAAAAGATGAACAAACGACACTCTTTAAGGAAATTTTATTTAAAAAATTGACCGTGCGCGAGGCAGAGGCCATTGCGCGCCACATTGCACAGGATAAAATTCGCAAGAAGCTCCCTCCCGACCCCGAGATGGAACGGATCGAAAAAGAACTCGCTGAGACACTGGGCACACGCGTCTCGATAGAACGGCGGCAGGTAGGAGGAGGGAAGGTGGTGATCGACTTTTTCTCGAGCGACGACCTACGCATCATTCTCGACAAGGTACACCTCACTGAGCAGCTTGCACAGGCAAGAGGGTTGCGTCAGGAGGTAAAGATGGGGGCAGAGGCAAACGCGATGGAGACGCTTGCCGCGCATACACCACTTGTGGTGCTCGCACCCCTCACCACAAGGGATGAGGCACTACCCGCGATCTTCACCCCACCCCCATTACCAATGGTGCCACTTTCTCCCGAGCAAACCGAAGATACTGAAGCTACCCAGAATCCCATCGCTAATGAAGATGATTTGGTGCACGCGGTCGAACAAGACGATATATTAAACACACCATATGACGACAGCACGAAGGGGGATGAGGAAGAGGACGAGTCGCTGTACTCCGTCAAAGATTTCTCTATTTAGTATTGCTTTGTAGGTACGAGCGTATACACTTTTTAGCAAAGGTGGTTTTCGCGTATTCCATCCACTTGGGGGAGGGTTTTGCATTTTTCTTAGTGATGATCTCCACGATGTTTCCGTTGTGGAGCGGCGTGTCAAGCGCAACAAACTTTCCGTTTACGATGGCGCCAGAGGTATGCTCTCCGATGTCGGAGTGTATGGCGTAGGCGAAATCAATGGGGCTCGAGTCCTGCGGCAGGTCGACGACGTCACCTTTTGGGGTAAAGACGAATACGCGGTCGCCAAAAAAGTCTCCTTTCAGCTCGTCGAGATATTCTCCGGATGCGGAAACGCTCTGCTGTAGCTGTGAGATTTGCTGGACCCAGCCAAGTTTTCCTGAAAGTTTTTTGTTTGTCGCCGAGGCGAGCCCCTCTTTGTATGAAAAATGTGCAGCGATACCAAATGCCGCCTCTTGGTTCATTTCCTCTGTACGAAACTGCACTTCGATGATGCCACCGTCACCGGTGAATATGGTAGTGTGGAGCGACTTGTATCCGTTGGGCTTTGGGAATGCGATGTAGTCCTTGATGCGCCCAGGAAGTGGGCGAAAGACGCTGTGCACAATGCCAAGTGCGCGGTAGCAGTCGGCGAGTGTGGGTACGATGACGCGTATAGCAGAGAGGTCATAGATCTTGCCCATGTCCATGTCGTGCTCTACAAGTTTTTTATAGAGACTATACATGCGCTTGATGCGGTATTCTCCGTGCACATTCAATATCCCGCCCGAGGCCAGCTCGACTTGAATGCTGCGGTACGTTTTCTCGAGACGCTTTTCGTTGTCTTTGTTCTGGTTGTCGCGCAAGATTCCCTGCAA
>JAYTEB010000218.1:0-6564 GCA_043735605.1 Candidatus Lloydbacteria bacterium
ACCTTTTACCCACTGCATCAAAGCGTTTGTCCATGCGAGTTTCCAGTGCATTAAAACCACCTTGGGTCATGAGCGCTAAGTCATCCAGGGTTACTTCTTTCTTTTTTGTTGATTTCTTCATAATCTGAGTATAGCACCGAGATGAAAACCGACAAGTTATTTGAGTTCGCCCTCGGAAGCTTTGTGGAGAGGGCGAGTTGTGTGTCGCATCCACGGAGGGGATACTTCTACAAAAAAGATTGCCATGGTGCCCCACATTCTGATGTGGGGACAATCTTATTTCCCCCTCATCTCAATCACCGCAGCGGCGACGTTTGACGGCACGGCGACGTATTCGGCGGGTGTCATAGTGAATGTGCCACGGCCTTCGGTCATCGAGCGGAGTGTCGTAGCGTAGCCAAACATCTCGGCGAGCGGAATCATGGCGGATGCAACCTTGAGCATGCCGCGGTCGTCCATGGAGTTCACCTGCCCACGGCGTGAGGCGACAGAGCCCGTGACGTCGCCCATAAATTTATCTGGAAAGACAATCTCGACGAGCATGACAGGCTCAAGGAGTGTTGGGCGTGCTTTCTTTGCAGCGTCTTGGAGCGCCATAGAGCCCGCAATTTTGAAAGCGATTTCTGATGAGTCGACTTCGTGGAAGGAGCCATCATAAAGCTCGACCGACACATTGACGAGCGAGTAGCCCGCGACCACGCCGCGCTCCATCCCCTCTTTGAGGCCCTTCTCAATAGGCGAAATAAATTCTTGCGGGATGATTCCTCCCTTGATGGAGTTGACGAATTCAAACCCGGGAGAGCGCTTGGTGTTCTTGGGCAAATCTTCTTCGAGTATAGTGAGATCCATCGGCTTCACCTTGATTTTCACATGACCATACTGACCGCGACCTCCAGACTGTTTGATGTACTTGCACTCAGCCTCTGCCTCACCTTGGATGGTTTCACGGTATGCCACCTGCGGCTTGCCGGTGTTTGCCTCGACGGCAAATTCGCGCTTCATGCGGTCGACGATAATCTCGAGGTGGAGCTCGCCCATGCCCCAGATAATTGTTTCCCCTGTTTCTGTGTCAGAAGTGACGCGGAAGGTGGGGTCCTCTGCAGAAAGGCGTCCGAGCGCCAAGCCCATCTTCTCTTGATCCTGCTTGGTCTTCGGCTCGATGCGCATCGAAATGACGGGCTCGGGGATGACTATGCGCTCGAGAATGATGGGGTCTTCTTCGCTGCAGAGCGAATCTGAGGTGAGTGTGTCCTTTAGTCCCACTGCGGCCGCAATTTCACCGGCGAACACTTTCTTCACCTCCTCGCGCTCGTTGGCGTGCATACGGAGAATGCGTGAGATGCGTTCTTTCTTGCCCTTCGTCGCATTGTATACGTAGGAACCCGACTCAAGGGTGCCTGAATACACACGGAAGAAAACGAGCTGCCCCACGTAAGGGTCGGTCGCAATTTTAAATGCGAGTGCGGAAAATGGCTCAGCATCGGAAGGATTACGGAAGATTTCCACCTCGGTCTTTGGATGGTGACCCTTCGTTGGTGGCATGTCCAGTGGGCTCGGAAGGAAGTCGATGATTGCATCGAGGACAAGCTGTACACCTTTGTTTTTGAGCGCTGACCCCGTGAACACGGGAACGATTTTGTTTGCGATGGTCGCCACGCGGAGCACGCGCTTCAAGTCATCGATCGCAGGCTCTTTGCCCTCGAGATACGCATTCATCAGTGCCTCGTCATTCTCGACAATGGCCTCGATCATCATTCCGTGATACTTCGCCGCATCTGCCTTGTATTCCTCGGGGATGTCGTGGTAGACGAGGGTGTTACCCATTTCACCTTCGAAGGTCACATACTTCATAGTGAGGAGGTCGATGACGCCCGCAAACTGGTCTTCTTCACCGACGGGGATCTGCATGCGCACTGCGCTCTTCGTCAGACGATCCAAGATACTCTGGAAAGATTTCTCGAACGAGGCACCGGTGCGGTCGAGCTTGTTGATGAAGCAAATGCGGGGAACCTTACCCTCATCCGCATAGCGCCAGTTGGTCTCTGACTGTGGCTCCACGCCCGCAACTCCGTCGAAGACGACCACTGCGCCGTCGAGCACGCGGAGGCTGCGCTTCACCTCGATGGTGAAGTCGATATGCCCTGGGGTGTCGATCAGGTTGAAGCGGCACTTCTTTGAGATGTCCTCCTTCGGCATGTACGTCGGGCTCCAAAAAGCGGTGGTTGCCGCGGAGGTGATGGTAATACCGCGCTCGCGCTCCTGCTCCATCCAGTCCATGACGGTGTCCCCCTCGTGCACTTCGCCTATTTTATGCGACACGCCAGTGTAGAAAAGTACGCGCTCTGAAGTCGTGGTCTTTCCTGCATCGATGTGGGCGATAATCCCAAAATTGCGCACTTTTTCCAACGGATAGTCTCGTTCCATATAATTGATAAATAAATAATTAAAATCCCAAAGTGACCATTAAACAAAAACGCCGCAAAGGGCTATTAATCGACACTATATAGAAAATCACACACTTCGGCAACTGGATGGGGCTTTACAAAATCTTCTTTTTGCGTATAGTTTTTCCCAGAAGTACCACACACCGAAGAGGAGCCAGACATGGCAAAAGGATTCACTGCGTACATACTGCACACGGAGCGGCAACGGAGGTATGAAGAAGCACTGGAGGCTCTCAAGAAGACCGGACACCCCCTAGCAAAGGAGCTTAGCGCATTGGCGCTCCTTGGTACGCGCACTGAGCAGTATCTCGCTGCGGCGTGTGCCCTCACTGGCCGCACTGTCCGTGTCTACGACGCAAGCGGGCTTTCAGGAATAATACGCCATTGCGTAGTGAGCCTCAGTGGGGCAACGCATTGCTTCACCCTCTCTGAGCCGAGTCTCTTTGGGGTGCTCCAAAATAGCGTCGCAGTCTCTCCCGCAACAAGACTTTTTGTAGAAAATTCCTATGGCTAAGATCCACAACCTCAAAGCCGGCGACCGCGTACGACTACTCTCGAAGCCAGATGGGCAAACGTCCCAGACCCTGCCACTCACCGTCGGAAGCATCTACATTTTTTACTACTACGACGGCAGCAATGTGTGCACTTCGACGGACGACCCAAATCAGGATGGGCGCTACAATCGTGAACGTGTGGAAAAAGTTATTGACTGAAAATGCAAACCCAAACCCCAAGGCGCGTCCTCGGGGTTTTTTACATAAAATTTTCTACACAACGAAGTCCTCTTTGACCACACCTTTTTTGAGCTCCATGTCCTTGGTGTGCAGCACCTCGTGATATGTACCATCCGGCAACTTCTCCTCAATGGTGACGTAGTAGGTTCCAGGCGGGATCAGGAAGTAAAATCGCCCCGTCGCGTCGGCAACTGTTTTTTTGACGACAGTATTTAGCCCCGGGAGCCAGACCTTAATCAAGGCGAATGGGATAGGCTTTCCCGTGAGCTTGCTTCGGACCCGCGTTATCTTGTGTGTCGCACGCCAGAAAATTTGGAAACCAAGAATGCCCATGTAGACAACAACAATTACCAAATTGAGCAATGAAGGGGTGACCGCAAGCGAAAGTGCCGAGAAACCAAGCCCCACAAAAAATATGATGTTGAATATCCACAAACGAATGCTCGTGTTTTTTGAATATACCTGAAAGACTTGGTCTTGGTTTTTTGCAAACTCATTCCAGTCAAACTCGATGGGATCAAGCGGGATATTGTACATTACCGCACCTCCCTCGCGCACTTGAAACGGATCTCCAAAATAGAGATTTTCATAAAATTCGTCCCGCACACGCCCCTTCAATTTGTCTGAGGGGAATTTATAGTGTGTTTTATTTGCCACGATGCTGTACTCACCTGGGTGCAGGAGAAATCCATAGCGCCCGTCGAGGTCGGTGATAGCTTCGCCCTTCGACTCTGTGGTGTCCCGCACTTGTGCGATCACATAGGCGGGGTCGAGTGGGCGCTTTGTAACGGAGTCGTATACCACACCCCAAGGCTCGCTCTTTTTTCTCCGAAATAGACCAGTCAAAAGAGCGATGAGTTTCAGTAAGAGGAGATAAATATCATAAACTGACCCGACGTTGGTTGCGAGCAAGACTGCCTGCGAAACACCCACAGCGACGCCAAGAGGTGCTGCGACGGGTGAGATGGAACTCACTGGCTCGTCGATAAAGTTGATTGTGTTGGTTATTGCCTCTGTGACGCTGGGGGGAATAATACTCGGCACACGAGGAGTCATGTATACATCAAAAATACCACTGACGCGGCGAATGCCTTGCTTTTCGTGGTCGAGCATACTAATAGCAAAGGGGTATCTCCCGCTCTCTCGCGTCAGAGGGAAGACTGCCTCATATGCATCACGCGCACCATTGAGGCGCAGGAGATATGAGGACGACTTGCCGATGACATTTGGGTCATCGATACCGATGGCGATGGTTTTCAGCACGTCAGGTAGCTTGCGCGAAGGGATGGATACACGAATCGTGTTTGCGCCGTTGACCCGAAAGGCGCCACGTTGTGCAACAAGTTTTTTTTCACCAGTTGAGGATATCTCGACAAAAATAAAGTCGTCGATGGTGATACCTCCGATCATGGCATTGGGAGTCCCCGTGGCAGGAAAATTCACAAATGGCCCAGTGGAGGTAGCAGTGATGGGTGGGAAGATTGGCGTACTCGTGGGCGCAGGTGTCGGAGGTGGAGGTGGCGGGGTACTGGCCCCTGGTGTGGGTGGGGGGGGAGGTGGAGTCCCAGGTGGTGGTGGCGGCGGAGGTGGTGGGGGTGGTGGTGGAGTGACCACGCCGGAGTCTGTCAACGCAGAAATGATTGCGCCCGAAGAGTAATTGACGGAAATATCGCGCGCAAAAACAGTGTAATAATAGAGTGTCCCCGTAGCGCGACCACTGTCGACGAACGCCGTTGCCGCGCCATCATACACGAGGACCCCGTCGGTATGCGACGCGGGGTAGCCCGTGGTGCGTCGCATGATACGCACTGCGGCAAAGTCACTGTCCGTGGGGTTCACCCAAGAAAGTGCGACAGTGGTGAGCGAGGGCGTCGCCACGAGTCCTGAGACATTTGCCGGAGGCGTAGTGTCTGGTGGCGGTGGTGGGGTTTGCGTCGAAAAAGAACCTGTATATGCCGCACTCTCATTGTTGGAGGCATCTTTTGCGGTAATACGAAAATAATACAGCGTATTTGTCGCGAGCGAGCTGATTCCCATTGCATGAGTAGCCCCATAGCCAACCTCGCTTGCACTCCCATCCGTGTATGAGGTCGTTGTGCCCCACGAAATAGTCGCAAGTGCGTTTTCGCTTGTGGTGAAATTTATCGTCGCGGTGGTGTAGGTCGTACTTGCAGTCACGCTTGCAATGGTGGGTGCCAGTGTGTCGGTCGTCGTAAAGACCCACGTTGCATTTCCTGAAATACCCGTAAATGCGTTGCTGGATTGGTCGAGAAAAGTCCCCGCCGCGGCCTCCACATAATATTGCGTATTTGAAGATAGCAGAGCTGATGGGACGATGGTGGCCACGGCACCAAGCACGGTCACCTGACCACCTGACACTGAAATCGCTTCAAATATGCTCGCGTCCGACATGCGCCGAATAGTGATATTTCCTGACGCTTTACTCACCAACTCATTAAAGGTTATGGAGAGTGCGGTCGTCGAAGACACTCCCGTCGCATTGTTTAGGGGCGTGAGACCTATCACCGTCGGAGGCGTTGTGTCCCCTCCACCACCGCCGCCAGACGGAGAGGTCGTCGCAGTACTTGTCGCAGAGAGTCCTGAATAATTAAATGCCGTATCGAATGCCTGCACTGTGTAGCTGTATGCAGTCGATGCAGCAAGCCCAGTATTAGAAAAAGTGATTGACGTCGTTGTCGCAATGATCGCAAGGTTTCTCCGAATGACGTACCCTCCGACAGAAACATTGTCTGTGGATGCCGCCCATGAAAGGTCGATCTGTGAGCTTGAGACAGCTGTCGCAGAGAGGCCGGATGGGGTGCTTGGTGGAATAACATCGGAAACCACGCTCACGCCGATGGTGAACTGATTTTCCGCAGCAAATACAGTGCGCAGGGATGTAGATACGGAATAGCAAAAAAGGAAGAAGAGTGTCGCCAGAATGGCACCGATGAAAAAAGTTTTTTTGTGCTGTGCTGCGTTCATAGTGCGTGACTGTTCCAAATATGCTCTAGGTAATTATTTTTTATTTTTTTATAGTGCGAGCACCGTCAGTGTGGAGGTGGCCGTATACGCGCCTGCAGGCTGTACATTCGACGCCCCAGACTCTGCACGAAAACGCACGGTGGTGGGCGTGCCGGACGGATGGTTTGGTGTGATGCGCGTCGCAACAGTATCTGCGGAAGTGAGGAGTGGCACCCAGCAGGTGCTCGCGGTGTCGAGCGCTCCTGCGTTACAAATTGCTCCATTGTCTTTAAATCGCTGCGGGATGTCTACCCCCTCAGGAGAAAATCCAAAGCGACTTGCTGCAGCTGGGGTAGTGAAAGTGAAGTCGGGGTCCCCTCCTGCGGGAACATAATTTGCAAAACTATTTACCCCCGACTGGA
>JAYTEB010000219.1:0-6500 GCA_043735605.1 Candidatus Lloydbacteria bacterium
CCGACACTAAATGACTGGACTACGGAGTGGGCAGCAGGGGTGCGCATCTCTGGTGTCGCGCGCGCACGCGACCTCACGACACCGGTCACATCTGGCACCGTTGCTATTGCTGTTGGTGGGTCGCTCACCACGAAGACCGGCACAATCGATGCAAGTGGAAACTGGTTTATTGACAACGTTACTGCTTTCCCCGGAAATGTGCTGACGGTATTTGTCGACGGTGCAGCAGACACTGCAGAGGCAGTTGCGGTGGCGATATATACGGGGCCAGGGGATGCGGGTGGGATGGCACTCAACCAGCGGTGGGTCACGACGGGCTCCGCTTCTACGACTGGACAAGTGCTTTCACTCGCAAATTTGGGAGTCTACGACAACTCCGTTTCTGGGGATGAAGATATTTTTCATGACGTGGATGCGGGGGGTGACTACAATAACTGCGTGACGGGATCATGCCTTGATTCAAGTCTATACGCCTACTCCAACACCCTGCGCTTTGCAACAACGACTTCGGAGACTATCAATGTATGGGACTTGCGAGTCCTTGGGACCATGTACGGTGACACCAATACGATAAAAGTCAGTGGGGGGTGGCGCAACTTGGGGACATTCATTCCAAACACGGGGACGGTGGTGTTTAACGGCACAAGCTCCGCACGCACCATCGACTCGACGGGCGCAGTTTCCGCGACGTTCTATGGCGTGACGTTTGGTGAGTCGGGGTCGACTGCGACATTCGACTTTCTCTCGGCACTGACTGCGACTGGCACCACGGCGGTAAGTTTCGGGACCACCTCCCCAGGGGCCTACGCACTCACACTCCAAGGCGACCTCACCATCGGTTCATCCGGAACGTTCAAAAAAGGCACTGCCACGACCACGTTTTCGGGCTCTGTCGCAAAGACATGGACGGACAGTAGCGTATCGAAGCAAGACCTAGGAAACGTACTCATTGACGGTACCGCAAAGACGGTCATTCTCGCTTCCTCGGTGCGCGCATTTGGTGTGACGATAGGTGCAAACGACACCCTCTCACTTGGTGGAGCAAATACACTTTTCTTGGGTGGCTCCTTCATCAACAACAACACTTTCACCGCACTCACGGGAACGGTCGATTTTGCTGCCACGACTACCGTGCATTACATAAATCAAGGCACATCAAACTTTTATAACACGACATTCAGTGGTGTGGGAGGTACGTGGCTGTGGCAAAATACGAATGCAACCACGACGAACGACTTGCTCATTACAGGTGCGGGGACGACGACGCTACCTTCAGGAACACTCGCAGTCGGTGGCTCATTTAATAACACGAGTGGCGCATTCACGCACAACTCCGGAGCCTTACGACTGACTTCGACGGCAAGCGGAAAAACACTAAGGGTAAATGGCTCAAGCTTAAACGACATTTTCTTCGCAGGCACAGGGGGGGCGTGGACAATGCCTGACACCAACGCGACGACCACGGGCTCGGTGACGATTACTGCAGGTACGCCGACACTCAACTCGGGAACACTTGCAGTGGGTAATATGTTCTTAAATCAGGGCGGTACGTTTACTGCCAACGGAGGAACACTCAAGATGACGTCCGCACTCGCAAGTCGCACCATCACCCTTGGTGGCTCCTCGCTCGCAAGCTTGCTTATTTCTGGAGCGGGTATTTATACGATTAGTGACACGAACGCTACCGCGACTGCTGATGTGGCGTTCACTTCCGGTACTACGACATTCCCGTCAGGAACGTTTACTATCGGTGGCTCTTTCACAAATTTGGGTTCGGTCTTTACGGCAAATGGTGGCCTAGTGCGTTTTAATGCAGCATCTGGATCAAAGACTATCAACGCGGGTACATCATCATTTGCATACGTTTCATTTAATGGTGCAGGAACATTTACTCTGGGAAATGCCACCACGACTGCAAACTTTACGCTCGACAACGTAGGCAACTTTACGCAAACGTCAGGCACGACGCTCACCGTCGGTGGTGCATTTAGCAGCCAAGTATCGAATGCATCAACAACGTGGATAGGCTCGATGCTGCACCTAAGCTCAGGTACGAGCTACACCCTTAACACTAAGGCTGTTGGTGGGGACACCTACGGCATACTCAAGGTTGCGGCCTCGACATTTATTCGTATGTGGTTCTCTTCAGCCACAAGTTTTCAGGTGAACGCAGCAGGAAGTCTCTACTCACAAAACCACGCAAGCACCTCCGGTGCACTCAATGTGTACGGTGCGTACACACGCTCCTCCGGTACGGACTACTGGAGTGCAGCGACCGACTTTGACGGTGCGACGCTTGCAACCACTTCCCACCGAACCGTGTCAGTACTTTTTGACTCGAGCGCAACGGCGAACTTCACGAATGCCGCGCTTGAGGTTGTGGGTACGTCTACCGCAACAACAACCATCAACCGTATTTCATCTGGCTCGTACGGCATCACGGTGGCGAGCTCCACATTGAATGCGCAGTATTATCGCTTCAACTACTTAAATAGTACGGGACTCAATTTGACTGGCTCAACAACCATCACCTCTCTCAATTTCGGTAACTTCGAGCTTGATACAAACGGTGGGACACTCATGACTGTTTCTTCTACGACGATCAACCATAACAACACGCTGCAAATATTTAACGTGCGTTTTGCACTTGGAGCAGCAGTTGCAGGATTTAATGTGGGCGAATCAGACGTGGCGCAGTCGAGTGCGTATATTCGTTTTAAAAACCACGGTGGGAATTTAGCTGGCGAGGCAAACGACACCGACCCTTTTGGGAATCCAGGAAATATCCGTTGGGATGATAGCTCATTTATCATCTCAATTTCAGGTACGGTGTTTAGTGATGCAGGAGCGACACGGATGACCTCCCCCACTTGTGACGGCGTGACTAACGTTGTGAAAGTGAAGGTGAGTGGCGGCGGAATCTTCAGTGCTCCTTGTGCTGCAGGTGGCGTAGCAACAGGCACCTATACAATATCGGGAGTCACATTTTCAGGAGAGACGGTGATGACCGTATATCTCGACACCAATGGGGGTGCAAAAGCCGCACTCGTTACAAAATCTGCTTCAGGAGATCTTAGTGGAATTAATCTCTATCAAGATCGTGTCATTGTTCGTCATGAAGATGTCACTGCTATGAGTATTTCTGACATGAACACTTTTGATAGTGTCGATGACGCGGATATCGCATTTACCGCGGCTACAAGTGCGCCCAATACGCTGTTGGTTAGCCCGGAAACAGAATTTTGGATATGGAGTGGAAAAACATTTACACCGAATGGCAATATTACCCTCAACTCCGGCGGGTCAGGGAATACATGGGATGGCATGTTCCATGTCGACAACAGTGCCACGTTTACTGCATCGGGTACCGAGGCTCATTCCGTCGGTGGTCGATTTAGTGTCGACTCTGGTGGTACATTTACCGCAGCATCTTCGACATTCACCTTTACTGCGACCACTTCTGGAAAGGTGATCACAGGTATTGCCGCGGTCACATTCTGGAACACGGTCTTCAATGGCTCGGGCGGAAACTGGTCTGTGAACCAAACAGTGAACGTGCTGAATAATCTGACGATGACCGCAGGGGCACTCTCTGGTGCAAGCTCAATCACTGTTTCCGGAACAACTGCGGCGGGGGCGGGGAGTATTGCACTTACTGGCGGTACATTCACACTCGCTAGCGGCGGCACCTTTGGTGGTAGTACGGATTGGAGTTTCTACAACCTTACCTTCGGTAATGGTGCTATCGCTACGACGACGAAGACGGGGTCTTCCACCATCACCGCATCGGGCGTGGTAACCATAGCTCTAGGCCACAATCTCCTCGCGGGTGCACCATCGACGTGGAACTTCTCGGGCGGATCGACCCCACTGGTGATCACAGGAACGCTCACCACCGAAAGTGCCACGTTCCGGTATAGTGGCACGACGGCAACGACCATCACCCCTGCGACGTATTATCGACTCTACCTCGCGCCAAGTGGCGGCGGTGGTCCCACGTACACACTGGCTGCGGGAACATTCACAATTCAAAACACTCTCATCGTCGGTGACGGTACGAACGCGGGTACGACCACCGTGAATACGAACGACCCGACACTTAATGTGAGCGGAGACGTTATTATCCGCGCGACTTCGACCCTTGTGGCCTCAAACTCCACCGCGATGAATGTCTACGGTAGCTGGACGAATCAAGGAGCATTTACACACGTGAGCGGCACCGTGAATTTTGTTGCTACGGGAACGGGCCGCACGATAACCGCGAATAGCTCACCGTTTGGCAGTGTGCTCTTTAATAGCTCTTCTGGTGGATGGACAATTGGCAGTAACGCGACAACAGCAGGGGCGCTCACGGTGACCTCAATAAATACGCTAACCGTTTCCCCGAGTGTGACGCTTGAAGTGGGTGGGACATTCACCAACTCCGTCGGTGGTGCTTCGACGACGTTTGCGAACTCCACACTCTATCTCAATTCAGGAACCGCATACACTATAAATGCCACCACCACAGGGGCAGATAGTTACGGTACACTCCAAGTGGGCGCGAATACTGATGTACGCATGTGGAATTCCGTTGCAGCGACGACTACCGTGTCGTCGACTGGGAGCTTGTATTCCCAAGATCACAACACCATCGACGGGCGCCTCCAGATCTGGGGTGACTACGCACGCTCCTCGGGGACAGACTACTGGAGCCACGCCACAGACTTTGACGGGCGCGCACTCGGGGGCTCGCCCCGTCTCGCTGACGTGCGCATCGCGTCAGGAAGTGTGCTCACTATTTCGGGCGCTGGGGCACTTGAGGTGGTGGGTATCGCATCGGCATCGACAACCATCGCGGTGGACACTGCTGGTGCATATGCGCTGAGTATCACCAACGGATCGACGACAATGCAGTATTTCACATTGCGCAATACCGACACGAATGGACTAAATATTTCCGGCACACCCGTGGTGAATGTTATCTCTGACGGAGATTTTCAGCTCTCGGCAAATGGGGGAAGTATGATGACGGTCGCAGGAGGAACTATTGATGCAAATCCGCTCAAGATTCTCTCGCGCAACTACTTCAGTACTTCAAGCGGGATGACGAGCGGGTCGAACGTGAAGGCGACGGGTGTCTCCGCGTCCATCTGGCGTTTTTCCGGTACTATTCCTACCACGAGTTTGTACGGCAACTACAACGGTGAAGCATACGACTCGGATCCAGGAGGCGACCCAGGGTACATTGTGTGGGACGACAGCGCGGCACAAATAACCGTTTCAGGAAATGTCTACAGCGACGAAGGAGAAACGCCGATTGGTGTGACTGTGTGTAACGGTGTTTCCCAAAACGTCCGCCTTCGGGTGCAGGGTGCGGGTACGTACACTTCCGCTTGTAACATTATTACGGGAGCATTTTCAATCTCCAATATTACCTTTAACCCTGGCGACACACTCTCGCTCTACCTTGATACTGCTGGGGGTGCGCGCGCTGCAAACATTTCACTCGACCCTGCAACCAATATTAATAACATGCATCTCTACCGCGACTTCGTGATCGTGCGTCACGAGCAGGGTAACCCAATGACGATCGCCGCGATGGACCAGTATGACAGCGGTAATGACGCTGACGTGCCATTCCTCACAACGATTGGTGGTACAAATACACTCACTACACCTGCTGGGATTGGGCTTATTGTGTGGACAAGCAAGGTATTTGCCCCAGGAGGAGACGTGACGCTCCATGCAAACGCTTCCGCATCGTACAAAGACGGATCTGTGAAGTTGTATGCGACGTCAACTTGGAGTAGCGCCGCATCACAGACTCATCGCGTCGGAGGGCACCTCTTTGCCGCATCAGGGGCCTCCATTGCGCCGTCGACGTCGACATTTATTTTCACTGCAACGACGTCAGGGAAGACTATTGCTGCATCCTCTTCACTCACCCTTTACGACCTCACCATGAGTGGCGCAAGTGGAGAGTGGGACATCGGCGGTGTGGGCACGACGTCAAATAACTTCAGCATGTCTGCGGGCACAACAACACTTCCAGGTGGTACGCTTGCGGTGGGTGGCTCATTCGACACCACTGGTGCTGCATTTTTACACAACTCTGGCACAGTGAAACTGACGTCAACGGTAAGTGGGAAAACGGTACGCACCGGAGGGTCATCATTTAATGAGTTACTATTTAATGGAGTAGGCGGGGCGTGGACAATGACTGACACCAACGCCACAACGACGGGCTCGGTGACGACGAACGCGGGGACGGTTACATTGCCACAAGGAGTGCTTGCGGTTGCTCTCGACTTTAATAACACCTCCGGTGCACTTATTGTGAGCGCGTCCTCGACACTTAAGATGACTTCAGCATTGACCGGCCGCACTATCCGCCTTGGTGGTTCGTCTATTGGAGGACTACATGTGGCTGGTGCGGGAATCTTTACCATGGCAGATACGAACGCGACGACCACGGGAGACATCGTGCTCGCTCTGGGGACAACGACTTTGCCGGCAAA
>JAYTEB010000220.1:0-6488 GCA_043735605.1 Candidatus Lloydbacteria bacterium
CCCAAAGGCCTGACGCGCACCGTGGTCGTCTGGGTAACAGGACAAGTGTCTATTCAATAGCATATGCACAATTTCTCCCACTTATTTTCTATGAAAAAAAACACAACGAAAGGATTCACCCTCGTCGAGCTGATCGTAGCTTCGGGAATGTTTCTGACAGCGACTCTTATCATCGTGGGCGCGGTACTCTCCCTTGAGGCGGCAAGCAGAAAGGCACGAGCGACGCGCATCGCTTTCGACAACGTTGGCGCTGCGATGGATTCTATGTCACGTAGTATTCGCACGGGAAGTAGATTTCACTGTGGGACATTTACCGCAGCGACTATTCAGAATCCCGCAGACTGTGAGATGAGTAGATCGGGGCCGGTCATTAATGGGGGGGAGAGTATCTTTGCCTTCGAGCGTCAAGGTGGGGACCCACTTAATCTGAGTGACCAGTACGTATATCGCCTGAATGCTGAACGCATTGAAAGATCTACAGATAGTGGGCTAAGTTATGTTGCGCTCACGGCACCCGAGATACGCATCACTACGCTCCGGTTTTGGGTAGGTGGGACACAGATAGGGAGCGAACAGCCCTATGTCACCATGCTTGTCCGAGGTACCGCTTCCACGAGTGCAAAAACATTTACCTCGTTTAATATTCAGACTACTGTCTCTCAGCGTACACCTAATTTTTTCTAGTTCCATGAATGCTACACCTGCCCACAAAAAGCCTAAAGGATTTACCTTAATCGAAACTATTGTGTCGGTGACAATCCTCGCAACTGCTATCGTGGGGCCGCTTACTCTTTCTGCTAAAAGCATCCAAGCCTCTCGTGGGGCCCGACTCCAACTCGAAGCAACCTACCTTGCAGTAGAGGGGGTCGAGATAATACACAGCATACGTAATAACTTCTCCATTGTTGACGGCAACGCTGATCGTTCGGGCTGGCTTGGTGGGGGCAGTCCACCGTATATCCAAGATGAGTGCAGTGCTGGTTGCGCGGTGGATGTTACCGAGCATGGTGGAACGGCGCCAGTGTGGGACACAAGAAACAACCGGGCATTAGATACCTGCACTACCGCAAGCCAATGCCAAATAATATATAACATCACCAGCGGAGTCTATCGCCAGCGCGGTAGCAGCGGAATTCCTGGGGGCGGGACTTGGATTGTATCACCCTTCACGCGCACGGTTACCGTTACTACGGTAAGCCCAAGACAAGCACACGTCACTTCCACCGTTACCTATGAAAGCAATGGCACGACGCGCACCATTGTCGCTGAAGACGACATATATAACTGGTTTCCTGAGTTTTAATTTCATACCATGAGCCACAAATTTTCACTGCACAAACTTCCCCCGTCACTCGCCCGCAAAAAGGGCGGATTCGTGCTCCTACTCACCATGCTTATTGTGAGTGTAATCCTTTCAATTAGCTTGAGCATTCTCGGTGTCACGATCAAGGAGGTCCAACTTGCAAACTTTCTCCGTCAGTCAGAGAAAGCTTTTATGACGGCAAATCGCGCACTTGAGTGCACGCTTTTCTGGGACAGAGCCCTCCCCGCACCAGATCCTGGCGCCCTACAGTATTCACCTTTTGCGACTTCAAGCGCATGGACCGCAAGCTCTCTCAATATGGCAAATGTGACCTGCCACAACGGAACGGCGAATGTGCGACTCGACACCCTCGCATGGAGTGTGAGCAACCTCACGAGTACGACGGGGACGACCGCCTTCACTATCACTTTTTCTGACAGCACATCTGCGGAGGTGCGCGTCGAGAAAATTGGCGACAACACCATTGTCACTGCAAGCGGATATAATACGAGCGTTGTGAGTAATCCACGCCGCACACAGCGCTCTCTCGTCGCAAGCTATAACTTGTAGCCGTACTCCCTCCACCCTTCTTTTTGCTATACTCCGTACATGCGAGCAAATATGAAAAAGACCCCACCCACGGCCATAGCCATACACGCAAAGAAGCTTCGCGCGCTCATCACGCACCACGGCCATCGCTACCATGCGCTTGATAGTCCGGAGATATCGGACGAAGCGTATGACGCCTTACTTCACGAATTGGTTGCCATTGAGGGGGAGTATCCCGAGCTCCTCGTCAAAGACTCACCTACACAGCGCGTGGGTGGGGCGACACTCGAGAAGTTTTCAAAAATTGTACACGCTGTACCACAGTGGTCTTTTGACAACGTTTTTTCCCCCGAGGAGTTCGCGCTTTTTTACGAGCGGGTCCAAAAGCATGCAGGGAAGAAGGTGGCATATGTTACGGAGCTCAAAATTGATGGTTTCAAAATAGTGCTCACATACAAAAAGGGAAAGCTCGCGACTGCGGGCACTCGTGGGGACGGTGTGGTGGGGGAGAATGTCACGGAAAATATTCGTACCATACGCTCTATCCCGCTCACGCTTAAAAATCCCATCGACTGTATCGTAGAAGGCGAGGTCTGGCTTCCTAAAGAGGAGTTTCTGCGTATCAACAAGGAGCGCAAAAAAGCGGGGGAGCCTGAGTACGCCAATGCGCGCAACACCGCGGCGGGCACCGTGCGGCAGCTCGATCCGCGCGTTGTTGCGGGGCGCAATCTCGCGTGTTTTGTGTACGACATTGCACAGATGGAGGGTGTGTTGCCACAGACGCAGCGTGACGAGCTCGCGCTGCTTTCCTCCCTCGGCTTTCTGGTGAATCCCCACGCGCAGCTTTGCGGCAGCATCGATGAGGTTGTGGCGTATTGGCGTAGTTGGACTACAAAGAAAGACAAGCAAGCATACCTCGTCGACGGCGTGGTGATAAAAGTAGACGCACGCAGTATTCAAGAGTCGCTCGGATACACGGCGAAGTCCCCACGTTTTGGAGTGGCCTTTAAATTCCCTGCAGAGGAGGCAACGACCGAGGTTACGGACATTGTGCTTCAGGTGGGGCGCACTGGGGTGGTCACACCAGTGGCGCACTTGCGGCCGGTGCGCGTCGACGGGTCGCTCGTCTCACGTTGCACACTCCACAACGAAGACCAAATAGCACGCCTCGACATTCGCATCGGCGACACGATTATTTTGCACAAAGCGGGCGACGTCATCCCCGAGGTCGTGCGTGTGCTCACGGAGCTCCGCACAGGAAAAGAGAAAAAGTACCATTTCCCCACATTTGTCGCAGCGTGCGACGGGCCCATCGAGCGCATCTCTGGGGAGGCGGCCTATCGCTGTGTGAATAAAAGCTCGTTTCCTCAGCTTGCGCGTCGCCTCGCGTATTTCACTTCGCGCCATGCGTTCGACATCGAAGGCCTAGGCCCCAAAATAGTGGAGCAGCTCATGAAAGAAGGCTTGGTCACGACGCCAGACGACTTTTTTACCCTCACCGAGGGAGACATAAAAAGCCTCGAGGGTTTTGGAGAAAAGTCTGCACAAAATTTAATTGCAGGAATAGCCGCACGCCGTACCGTGTCGTTCCCACGATTTTTAACCGCACTTTCCATACAACATGTGGGTGAGGAAACTGCGCATGCGCTGGCGCGAGCGTTTAGTACAATAGAAAGCCTCATGGAGGCATCGCAAGTCGACATCGAGCGAGTGCCTAGCGTGGGCTCCGTTGTCGCCGCGTCGCTTTATGGATGGCTCCACAGCAAGGAGCACGGGGCACAGTTGAAAAAATTACTCACGCACGTCACCATTAAAAATGCCGAAGGGCCGACCACAAAAAATTCTCCGCTGTATGGAAAGACGGTGGTACTCACAGGAGGCCTCTCTGGTATGACCCGCGACGAGGCAAAGCTGCACATCCGCGAGGCTGGAGGAAATATTTCTAGTGCAGTATCGAAGGAAACCGACTTCGTTGTTGCGGGCGAAGATGCGGGCAGCAAGCTCGAGAAAGCAAAAGCACTCGGAGTAAAAATCATCAACGAAAAAGAGTTTTTGAAGTTAGTGAAGTAGGTCGCTCGGCATTGCATTTTGAGGGTACGCATAATCGGGGGACCTCTTTTTTGCGTCACTCGCTTGGCGAGAAGAACGAAGACGCACTTCTCCCTCTCACTCGTTTAGCAAATAAAAACTGCTGAATTTTTGCTCAGTCTCGCCTGCCTGGCTCCGAAGCCCCCCAGAAAGCAAATGCCTCGCTTTCAGAAGCAGTGTTGGGGTGTGACATATGCTACTATAAGCATATGTCATTGCGTGAGTGCTAGAAATAAAAAAACCGAGGGGCACGGTGCCCTCGGTCGTATGCTGACTGTGTTGTTCAGAAAGTGCTCACCGCGCCCAAGAAGATCGCTGCTTCACGCAGTTTTGCCGCCTCCCCACTGCTCCCTTTGAATTCGCAGTCAAGCAGACGGAAGAGCATCTCCAAGACCATGTTCTCTTGGCTCCGGTGGATGAGCGCTTGCGGCGGGATCATGTCGCTGATAAATGTGTAGCGCTCGGCGACACTCACATTCCGACTAATGTCGGTTTTCTTGAGTCGCTTGGATTCTTTCCCAAGCAGCTCGCGGACACCTTGATATTCGGCACGGTCACTCATCGCATACTCCTTAAAATTGCGGGATTGAAATCTGAGAAAATTATACTCCTTAATACAAAATTTGTCAAGCATACGCACAAAATAGGAAATAGTGTAGTATTGAAGCCATGCTCAACACTGATGACATCAAAAGCCTGTCTCTTTTAGCGCGGATCGCTATCAGCGCAGACGAGGAGGAGGGTCTCGCAAGAGACCTTGATTCAGTACTCGGTTACGTGTCCGAGGTTTCGGCCATTGCAACTGAGGAAGATGCGCTGCCGCGAGCGGGGGAGTTGAAAAATATTATGCGTCCGGACGAGGATGCCTACGAAGGCGGTGGGTTTACTGAGGCCATTCTTGGTAACGCACCGTCGACCGAGGACGGCTATGTGAAGGTCCCTAAAATTATCTAATATGCAAAACGACCTCACGAAACTGAGTATAACTGATGCAGCAAAAGGACTTCGCGCGAAGGAGTTCTCCTCCCTTGAGTTGACGGAGGCGGTACTGGCTTCAGCAAAAGCACAAAACCAAGACATCAATGCGTATCGCGAAATATTTGACGACGCCATGGAGTTGGCAAAAAATGCTGATACGCGATTATCAAGCGGGAAAGCTGCTCCGCTTACGGGAATTCCTCTTGCCATAAAAGACAATATGCTCTATCGGGGCAAGTCCTCGACTGCGGGGTCGAAAATATTGGCGGGGCATATCGCAACGTACAGCGGTACCGCAGTGGAGAAAATACTTGACGCGGGCGCGGTGATCATCGGTGCCACAAACATGGACGAGTTCGCTATGGGGAGCTCGACGGAGCGGTGTGCGTGGGGGGTGGTAAAAAATCCCCTCGATACATCTCGCGTCCCTGGTGGCTCCTCGGGCGGCTCGGCGGCTGCCGTTACAATGGGCGGCGCGCTTGGCTCCTATGGTTCCGACACGGGGGGCTCTATTCGCCAACCTGCCGCATTTTGTGGCCTCGTGGGGTTGAAGCCCACGTATGGCGCAGTGTCCCGCAGTGGGCTCATGTCGCTCGCATCATCCCTCGACCAGATAGGGCCATTCGGCCGCACTGTCGCCGACGCAAAACTTTTATACGATGCAGTAGAAGGGCATGACACAATGGACAGCACAACTATTCCCCACGACCATATGCTACGCACGGTGCTGGCGAGTAAAGAAAAGCTCACCATTGGTGTCCCCGAGTCGTTGATGGAAATAGACGGCATCGACCCTGACGTGCGCACAAATTTTCGCTCTACACTCGATGCATTAAAATCACGCGGACATGTGATAAAAAATATTGAACTCCCCCTCTTGAAGCACGCACTCGCAGTGTATTACATCATCATGCCCGCAGAGGCATCGGCAAACCTAGCGCGCTTCGATGGTATCCGATACGGATTTTCAAAAGAGGCTGAGAAATTATTGCAGGTATATATGGGTTCTCGCGGAGAGGGCTTTGGCAAAGAGGTGCGCCGCCGCATCTTGCTCGGTACGTATGTGCTCTCCGCAGGCTACTACGATGCGTATTACAACAAGGCGGTTGCCGTGCGCGAGATGATCCAGAGAGAGCTGCGCGAAGCCTTTCACGAGGTAGACGTCATCGCCACCCCGACGACGCCTTCCCCCGCATTTAAAATTGGTGAGAAGACCTCGGATCCACTCAAGATGTATATCGAAGACATTTTTACCGTGAGCGCAAACATTGCAGGGATACCTGCCCTCTCCGTACCATCAGGAAGGCTCCTGCGTGAAGGTGTCAGCCTCCCTGTCGGCATACAGTTTATGGCAAAAGCATTTCATGAAGACGCACTCTTTTTTATTGGAAGTGAGGTAGAGAAAAGCATATGAGCGACCACCCACCACCAAAAGGTGGAGCAAAACCGAGTGCCCCCTCTCCCTCATCGGGGGTGAGCATGGAGGTGGTAGTGATTCTTCTCATTTTTCTCGCTCTGTCCGGAGGAGCGGGAATCAGTTTTGCGTTTCTCGACCTGAGTGGGGTAGCTG
>JAYTEB010000221.1:0-6422 GCA_043735605.1 Candidatus Lloydbacteria bacterium
AAGCGTAATATGTATCACCCTGTGCACCAGCAAGCTTTGCTGCGATATTGTAGGTTGCATTTTCATAAAAACCACGGTCCCGATAGGTTACAATCGTCATGTTTTTTGCTTCATTCAAAAACTCCTCAAGCTTTGCCACCAGTTCAGGCTCAATGTCGCTATCCGACACAACCTTGAAGCCACGACCGCCGGTAGTATCCGTAAGAGTTGAAATTCTTAATCCAGTACCAGGCGGAAAGTTACTAAAGAGTTCTTCCATTTCTGGAATCCGTCTCGCAAGCGCCTCAGCAGTTTCTTTGGAAGAACGAAGCTGCTCAGACCACACAGTATCTCCGGCTTCAATGTGATTTCCACGTACGGGTCTTCCCTCGAGGACATGTGCGATTATGGGATTTTCAATAATGTCCGAAATCCTATTTTGAATTTCCAAAAGTTGCGCCTCAATGACAGGTGTCAGCGGGTTAGTACTTAACTCCTCAAACATGCCAATGAGGACATCGCGTTCGGCATTGAGGCCACCAGCATAGGCTCCCTCTCCAGTACGTCCGTCGGAACGAAATCGAGCTGCTTGCTCGTCTCCGTATTTTTTTGCATCTTCAAGTGCCTTAATAAAATCAGCGGGTAATTCTACTTTTCCTGACTCAAGTGATACCGGGGCTCCATCACGTGGCTCAAGTTCCACTTCTGAAGTATCAATTCCTGCAAAGTTTTCTGATGTCATATTTTTACAGTCTAGCGCACGTGTTAGGGAAAAACAAGTTTCCACCACCGTGAAATGGTGGCTTACCACAAAGCAGGAGCTTGAAATAAAGCTCCGTACACTAAAGGCAGCCTTATGTAGTTTTGCGCAGGACGGCGTCGATGACATGGGCGAGCTCGCGCATGTCGCGCTCTTTGGCGCCACGGGTGGTCTCAGCAGCTGTGCCGAGGCGAATACCCGATGGGTCCATCGGCTTCCTCGTGTCGTTCGGGATGGTATTCATGTTCACGATTATACCCGCCGCCTCGAGGCGCTCGCTCGCCTCTTTCCCTGACACACCATTCCTCCACGTGTCCACGAGCAGGAGGTGGTTGTCGGTACCACCAGAGACGATACGCCACCCGAGACCACTGAGCTCATTCGCAAGTGCATCTGCATTTGCGACAACCTGTGCAGCATATTTTTTGAAAGACGGCTGCATCGCCTCATGAATTGCGACGGCAATGCCCGCAATCGCATTCTCATGGGGGCCACCCTGCATCCCCGGAAATATTGCTTTATCTACTTTTGTGCCAATGTCACGTGCGTCTATTTTTGAAAAAATGAGTGCGCCACGTGGGCCACGCAATGTCTTGTGTGTGGTGGTCGTCACAATATCGGCGTACGGAAATGGGGATGCATGCGCACCGCCCGCCACGAGCCCAGCGATGTGCGACATGTCGACCATGAGATACGCACCGACGGCGTCGGCGATAGCGCGAAACTTTTTCCAGTCGACCTTGCGTGGGTATGCAGTGAATCCCGCCACGATGATATGGGGCATATCTCGCTTTGCGATCTGCATCAGCTCGGCGTAGTCCAGGCGCTCTGTCTTTTCTGACACCCCGTAAGAGACTTGTTTCCAAAATTTTCCAGAGACTGACACACCATGCCCGTGAGTAAGGTGCCCACCCGAGGCAAGCTTCATGCCCATTATTTTCCCCGTGCCATCGTGAGGGAGTAGCGCTGTGTATACTGCGACGTTTGCGGGCGATCCTGAGAGCGCCTGCACATTCACTGCCCACTTTTTAGAGGAGAGCTTAAACAGTGTGCGTGCACGCTCTTGTGTCAATGTCTCAAGCTCGTCCACCACCGCATTGCCACCATAGTAGCGCCGCCCGGGGTACCCCTCGGAATATTTGTTGGTAAACACAGAGCCGAGCGCCTCGCGTACGTCATCGGAAACATAATTTTCCGACGCGATGAGGTTAATAGCCGCACGCTCTCGCTTCTCCTCTTTTGCAATAAGTTTTTGTATCTGTTTATCTTTCATCCGCCCATTCTACCTCGCAATAAATATTGCTCAAACTTTCTCCCATGCGCCGACTTTAATTTTCCCCAACTCGTTTTGTCCTGAGCGCACGCGGGTGAGCTTGGTCACGGCGTTGCCCGTCTTTCCTGCCATGCGGCGAATCTGGCGCGTCATCCCTTGGTGGATCACAATGCGATAGCGATTTCCCACTTCGTGCACAATGCTGTCTGCCTTGGCCCATCCCTCGCGGAAGCGCATACCCTTTTGCCAGAGTCCAAACTCTATTGCCGTGAGTCTTTCTTGAAACTCCACAAGGTACTCCTTTTCAACTTCAAATTTCGGATGCGTACTTTTGTAGAGCAAATCCCCGTCATCCGTGAGCATCAAGAGGCCCCCACTTTCTTTGTCCAGTCGCCCGACAGGCTTTAGGTGCTGCAGCTCCTTGGGCAAGAGCTCCATTACGGTGGGAGCGTTTGTTTCATCTTTTTTACGTGAGGACACGAACCCTATCGGCTTATTCAAAATGACCGTGGTGAATTCGCCCGTTTTTTGCAAAACGATATCTCCTTTGTAGGTTACCGTATCTCCCGCCCCCACCTCGGCGCCGAGGACTGCGCGCTTGGTGTTGATCTTTACCCTCCCATCCTCTATTTCTTTGTCTGCGGCACGACGAGACATGCCCGTCGCCCCCGCTATGTATTGATTGATGCGCATGCACACATACTACCCAAAAAACCAAAAAGCGCCAGCACAAAAATTCCTCGTGTGGTGTACGCGCCCCCTTACAGCCCAGTGCGTGAAAGTAGGGTCTTGATGGTTTTCAGTGCTATCTTTATATCAAGTGCGAGTGAGCGATTTTTGAGATAGTAGAGATCGTACGCGAGCTTTTCTTTCGTCTCCTCCACCGTCTGCGGAGGCTTCTCGTGGTGCACTTGTGCCCAGCCTGAGAGCCCGGGCTTGATGAGGTGGCGCATGTTGTAGTAAGGAATTTGCTTGGAATAAACCTCGACAAGTCCGGGGAACTCTGGCCGCGGTCCAATAAGTGAGAGATCTCCGGAGAATACATTCCACAACTGCGGGAGCTCGTCGATGCGTGACGCACGCAGATAACGCCCCACACGAGTAATCTTGTTGGTATTCGCTCCCAGCTGTTTTCCTTCATCCATGACGCTCATCGTCCGAAATTTATAAATACGAAAAGGGCGATTTCCACGGCCTATGCGCATGGGTGTATAAAAGAGTGGTCCGCGGTCTTCGCACCATACCGCAAAAGCCACAAAGGGATAAAGCGCAAGCGCGGGGACAAGGAGGACAAGAGACAGCACGACATCCATGCTCCGCTTCCACAGGTCATGCCCGAAATGCGCCCGCGAAGAAACATTTTCGAGAAACCACTCATGCCCGATGAGCGAAAGTGGGATGCGGTCAAAAATGTCCTCATAAATACGATACTGCTCGACAAAGCGCACGTGGGAGAAAATGAGCTCATAGAGCTTCGGCAACACGGGAAGCACCTTTTCATTCTTCATGTCGATCACCACAAGTGTTGCTTCTTTTTCGCGAAGCACGGTGGCGATATGGTGCTCGATGCCCGCGGGGTCGGCGACGTCAAGATCGAGGATGCTCACAAAATACATCGGATAAAGTGGATTCGCGTTTACTACTGCATGGAGTTTTCTGGTTTCGTCCCCGCCACCAATAATTAATGCATTTTCTTTTTTGCGTAACCCAAGAAACTGCACCCCAATAATGCGCCATGCAGCGATAAAGAGGAATGAGACCAAAAGGTAAAGGAACAATGTTGTCTTGGGTGTAATGCCAAACGAAGGGATGAGGTAGAAGAAGAGCACGGCGATAATACTGTTGATCGCTTGCACATTCAATATCATTGCGGGAATTTTTGATTTAAAGACGACGGTGTGTGGCTCGTACAGACTTGCGATATAGAACACGAGTACCCATACCACAAAAAGATACGAGAATGGGAGTGTGTGTGCCAATATGAGCGCGAGGCTCGGGAGCTCCAGATAGCGGAGCACAAGAGTCACCCACAATGAAAAATAAAGCAGGGCAACGTCCCCAATAAATATGGCTAATATTTGTACCGATGGTAGCCGTTTCATGTAGCTAAGATAACAAAAGGATACCGAGAAAGGAAGCGACCTTACACCTCTATTTCGTGTTATATTGGGGTAGCCTTATCGAAAAAAGCCAATGAAAATACTCTACCTCATTACAAAATCAAACATTGGCGGTGCAGGAGTATACGTATACGATCTCGCGACCGAAGCCAAAAAAGCCGGGCACGACGTGGTGGTGGGATTCGGCGGACACGGTATTCTCGAGACACGACTCAGGGATGCTGGCGTGCGCACCATCTCAATAGAAAGTCTTGACCGTGACGTGAACATCCTCGAAGACGTAAAAAGTTTTTTTGCACTGATCGATATCTTTGCAAATGAATCCCCGAACTTCATTCATCTCAACTCGTCAAAAATGGGCGGGCTCGGCGCACTCGCGGCACGCTACTGGAATACCTCGCAGTGGATCATTAAGTTCTTCGGCATGAAGGGCACGCCAGCACGCATTATCTTCACCGGTCACGGCTGGGCCTTTAATGAGGAGCGAGTTGATTTCCAACGATTCATTATCGGACTTCTACACTGGCTCACGATTGAGCTTTCGCATCAGACAATTGCGGTGTCCAAGCGCACGCGAGACCAGGTCAGCGTGTTGCCGTTCGTCTGGCATAAGCTGAAAGTTGTCCACAATGGCATCGGGGCGATTGGGTCGCTCGAAAAAAGCGAAGCAAGGAAACAGATTCTTGCGGGTACAACATTTGCAGGACGCGACTTAGCCGACACAATCGTTGTGGGAACCATTGCGGAATATCACAAAAACAAAGGTCTGTCCTACGCGATCGAGGGTATTGCGCTCCTAAAAAAGCAAATAACAACACCAATCGTATTTCTCGTTGTGAGTGATGGCGAGGAGCGTGCAACGCTCGAAGTACTGATCACGAAACTTGGACTTGAAAATGAAGTCCTACTTGCGGGACAGCGCCCAAATGCAAGCACACTACTACTCGCATTCGATATCTTCCTTCTGCCGTCGATCACCGAAGCATTCCCCTACGTAATCCTCGAGGCAGGAAAAATGGGACTTCCGGTCATTGCGACTGCAGTCGGAGGAATCCCCGAAGTCATCGACGACATGCAAAGCGGGATCCTCATCCAATCTAAGAATCCTCAAGAAGTTGCTCGCGCAATCAAATACCTCATCGAAAATCCGGGACGCAGGGCTGAGCTCGGCCGCACGCTCGCAGAGCGGATCCGCAACCGCTTCAGCATAGAAACCATGGCCCGCGAAACCTTCGCCATTTACCAAGAAAAATAGGACTTTCCCGACCCGAACTGATAGACTTTTGTAATGATAAATTGGACATTTTATGCAATTGTCGGAATGCTCCAGATCGGACTGATGACGTCTCTGTATAAAGTCCCCGGCACAAAGCAGATAAGCAAGTATGCACTCTCAGCGTGGTCTTTCTTTTTCTCGTCACTTATTGCTGGTGTAGCGTTGCATCAGTACATTGTAATTGACTTCAAGACGATCGTTTATTCGTTTGTCTGGGGAACGATGTATGCAGTCCTTACCCTCACGCAAATGCACATACTACATAAGCATGATACCAGCAGCGTATTTCCATTCACCAGCCTGGCTTCGAATGTTCTGGTCGTCATTGGTGGAGTGCTGTTTTTAAATGACGTCATCTCGCTACTCCAATGGGTTGCGATCACTGCATCAGTGTTGCTGTTTGTCGCAGCATACTGGAATAATAAGGTTCATTTTCTTCTTGGAACATTGCCCTCGTTTGCATTTATTGCGCTTCTCTCAGCCTTCAACAAGTTCGTGCAAAAAGCTGGAGCAGTCAGCCTTGAGGTTCACAATTTTATCTTTTGGCAACTTGCTTTTTCATTCGTTGCTTCGCTCGTTATTTTACTCATCACCGCGAAAAAGTTCTCTTTCACCAACCTCACCCATCGTCGTTTTTTGTGGTGGGCGCTGGCAATAGGGGCGCTTAACTTCGGCAGTAACTACAGTGTAGTTAAAGCACTCTCCCTCGGACCAATTTCGCTCGTGTACGTCACACTCGGGCTTTATACTTTTTTTACCACCATGTTTGCCGCGCTACTATTCAGAGAAAAAATAGCCAAAAAGAGCCTCGTGTTTATTGCACTATCGTTTCTTGTTGTGCTTCTTATTAAGCTTGGTTAAATGGCGTCCACCTAGCCCGAAGCCCTACTCTAGCACCACTCTTTCTGAGCGAGGGATTTCTCTGTTTGAGGAAACTTGCGGAGGCACCTGTGGCAGGGCTTGGTCTTCGCCTTGCGAAGCCTGCCACGCCGAGCAGAAGCACAATTTTTCGCA
>JAYTEB010000222.1:0-2636 GCA_043735605.1 Candidatus Lloydbacteria bacterium
TGTGTACTCCATCCTTCGATGGGACGCGGTCAATGCGTACGCAGCGTATGTGTGGGTTTATACGCTTTACTTCGTCGATATTTTCCGGCAAGTCGTCGACAAATGTGTGCTCCCAGCCGGAGTCTCCTATGCGCTCGAGATATGCCATTGCCGCCACGCCCTTGCCAGAGAGACCCTCCTCCCCACCTGCGACGATGAGTACATCGTCGCAATACGGAAGGATCCCCGACCCACGAATTTTTTTGCGCTGCAGGATTGTGTTTAGTGCGTAAGTAAGGATGACGATGCGATACGTTTGGCGCATGCGAGTTAAAAATTCTATCGAGTCAGGATAGAGATACGATGCAAAGTCGGGTGGGAGAATGTGCCCACCCGTAAGCGCCAAGATGCGGGAGAAGCGGTCCTCACCCAGCCACACATACAGCAGGTCTGTATCAAAAAGCGTGCGGTCAAAGTCGAGAAAGAGTACGGGCTTCATGTAGCCTCACTATAGCAGAAGTCGTGATGCAAGAAAAAATCAAGAAACAATATTGCAAAAAGGAAAAGCCGCTCCATGTGGTAGGGCGGCGGTACTCGTTTTTCAGGTTACTTTTTGCAGGACTGATGCCCGATGACTGCACCGGCGACTGCGCCGATAGGTCCGCCGACGAGCGCACCGACACCAGCACCACCAGCCGTACATTGCTCGGTCTTGGTGACGGTCACCGTGCTGCACCCGAAAAGCGTGGCAGAAAAAACAAAGGCAAACAAAATCAAACTCGAACGTTTCATGAAAAGCTCCTTAGGAAAAGGTGGAAACTCCTTGCTTAGGATAACACAGAGGAAGGCCGGAGTACACTTTTTTTCACCACCCCACATTATTGTTTTTCAGGTGGAAAAACTTGACACTCTCAACATTACTTGCTATAATCTATTCCGGATTAAGGGAATTTGTCCTACGTCCGCTTTTGTATGTTTTTTGTCAATTTGTGTTTTGTTTTTCAACCCAAGGAGTAATTCCATGACAGCTACTGCTCACTCTTTCGCTGAACTGAAAAAGATTGTTGGCACCACCGCACCAACAGAAATCGCAGCGGTGGTGCCCCCCCCTGTGCCCGACGTGCCAGCCATGAAGGTGCAACACCGACCACCGCAACAGCAAAAACCCCGCCAACAAGTGCGGAGGGAGGAGACATCTACGCAGGCTACCACCTATGTCGGCATCGCACTGCGTGAGTTTTTTGATGCAGAAAACGCCGACCTCGTGGTACGCATCCTCGAAAACCGTGAGGCTGGTCAGGCAACGTCTGTCACTGCGGTCATCAAAGTCGGCGGCATGCCGACGAGTCGAGTGGAGTTTGTGCTCTCGGTGACACACGACAACCGCATCCAAATGCGGGCAGTCCACGCCGAGGGTCTGGGAGTCATCTTTGAAAAAGGGTTGACCCTCTTCCGCGACGAAGTGACCGGGGAACGCGCCCCACCCGCCAAACGGTTCGACGTGACCTCGCTCTTCCACGGATTCGCCGAAATCGCTCGTGGGCTGGCATCAATGCGTTTTTCTGCACAAACTGGAGCGTGATGGAAGGTGGGATCGAGCGTTAATTTCACCCAAAGCCGCCAAACCCCACGGGTCGCAAAAAAGCGACTTGTGGGGTGGTTCAAAAACTCAACCCTAACAAAAAATGGAGGGCAGAATATGTCCAATATCCAAGGCAAAGTGATTCCGTTGTTCAGCAAGCCTCACGGCGAGGTAGTCTCCCCCTCAGGCACTGAAGCCTACCACCACCGTCCGAACCAAGACCTCACGGGGGTTGCGCTCAAAAAGCGCGATGCATACTCGGCGATCGCATACGGCTTCCGCTTCGAGTTTCTGCTCGACTCGAGCACAAACGAAGGCACTGGGCGCGAGGTCTACCGGATTTTTCCGATCAAGTTTCAGGGTGTGCATTTTGAGGAAGGGCACATCGTCATCGACGAAACGCTGTTTGACACGCGGACCGACGACGAGCGTTTCTATATCCCGCTCGGCCACGTGCTCGGCTACGGCGACATTTGGGATGGCCCAGACTTCGTAAGGGACGAAATGGCCGACACATATGAGGACATGGTGAAGGTCCTGCAGGCTGCCATCGTTCGCGCAGTCGAGTGGAAAGCCCGCAAAGGATCGTGACTACACCGTGCGCATCGAAAGCCTCCCTTGCGGGGGCTTTTTTATTTGCGGGCACATGCTATGTACGCTAGTATGGCCCACATGCGCATACTCGCTATTGAAACAAGCTGCGACGAGACGGCCATCGCCATCATCGAAAGTGATGGTGTTTTCCCCCATAGCACATTTAAGATACTCGCCAATCAAACACTCACGCAAATAGCAATGCATAAGCAGTATGGCGGGGTGTTCCCCATGGTGGCCAAGCGCGAGCATGCACGCACGCTCGTCCCCCTCCTCGGCGTTGCACTCAAAGAAGCAGGCCTCTATAAAGAGTCGAGTCGACATGTGGTGGAGAGCCCGCTCCGAGAGGAGTTCAAACACATGCTCGACCGTGAGCCAGAAATGTATGCGCAATTTATTTCTGAGGTTCCCAACTGGAACCCACCCGCGATAGACATGATCGCGGTGACCTCGGGCCCAGGGCTCGAGCCTGCGCTCTGGG
>JAYTEB010000223.1:0-6397 GCA_043735605.1 Candidatus Lloydbacteria bacterium
TACATACTCGTGGAGCGCAGTGGTTAAGTCAGGATTCGAGGGGGAAGGTACGCTCGCCGGTACTTTTGAAATACGCAATAGTTGCGCGAATGAAACCTCTGCACAAAGCGCATCCACCACCCCATCCTCGAGCGGCACAACGGTTACTACAACGACACCGGTGAGCACGGAGATGCATACGAAAATCACCCCCATACTCCCACCTCTCCCTCGGCCACAACTGAATCTCTTTCTCGACAATACCCCAGTGGCGGGAGGTCGAGTCTTTAACAAAGAGGAAGTAGAATTTCGTATTGCGACCGCCATTGCAAAGAGCGTAGAGATTTTTAGTACACAAGGATTGGCAGAGCCTAAACTCCTCGCACGAGCAGTGAAAGACGACCTCCTTTCAGAGCCAGGGTTAGACGTCTGGAGCTACGTGCTCGACATGAGTACATTTGCCGAAGGCACTGCGAAGCTCCATGTGCGTGTAGGGCACACCGACGAACGGGAGACCCTCTCTCCGTACCTGAGTATTATCGTGAAGCACCCAGTCGTAGCTGCTAGAACACCCCTGCTCCAAAGTACACTCCTCACGACGGGGGCAACGGAGAGAGGGAGTAGCATTATCGAGACAAGTGTCCGCGTATCGACAGAAGAGCGGAAAGCAGTCTTGGCACGCGTTGCTGACCCGTCTTCATGTACGAACGCCGAGGAATGCAAGATTTATTGTCGTAGCCTACCAGGTGTCGACGACCTCTGTGCATCATTCGCGCAAGAGCAATTCGTAATGACGCTTCCTATGGGGGAGTCATTGGCCGACGATATCTCTCCCCAAAATCTCACAGAGCTCCTCGCGGGTGGAGCAAAGCATTCCACGCTGTTGCCTGAATTTATATCAGGACCAGCCGAGCTGAAGCAGTACTGCGGAGAGACGGGCAATGCATCCTTGTGCACAAAGATTTTTTTGGATAACGGTCTGAGTACCAGCGATGCACTACAGAAAAAGAAAGAGCATATCATGCGCTCCCAAGAAGAGCAGCGTGAGGTGCTCGTTGAGCGTATTGGTACGCGGGCATATATCGACACGGACGGTGACGGCGTCACTGACTACGACGAAATAAATATTTACCACACTGATGCACAAAATGGCGACACCGACCAAGACGGATTTACTGACGGCGCAGAGCTACTCGCACGCACAAACCCCTCGGGTGGCATGCGTATCGCCACTGGGTTTGGTACATCCGCCCCCGTGATAGCAGCGGGCACTGACGAGTCTGTGCCATTCGTTAATCCAATGATCTCAGGGAAGACAGAGCCCACCCTTCTCACCGTAAAAAATGTTGAGGTGTACGAAGTTGCGACAACGACCGAGGGTGAGGTGACTGCGAAAAAACTTAAATTTGCAGGGACTGCATTGCCGAACACTTTTGTTACCCTCTATATTTTCTCCGAGCCAATAGTGGTAACGGTAAAGGCCGACGGGGCAGGTGCGTGGGTCTATACACTAGACAAAGAACTCCCCGACGGAACACATCAGGTATACAGCACGCTCACCGACGCAGGAGGGCGCATCCTCGCAAAGTCTGAGCCACTACCATTTGTAAAGCAAGCTGCTGCCGTGTCGCTTGGGTCTGCTCTCCTCACGCCAGAAGCCACACCGCCCGGCTTCTTTACCGGTGCATCACTATATGCAGTGCTCGCTATTCTAGTGGGCATATTGGGCATCGCGCTCTCGATCATCGGATTTATTGTAAAACAAAAGAGTGCCCGCGAGTCCACAGAACTCCCAGGCATTTAGCTCCACTACCCATGTATTTCATTGAAATTTTATCTCGTGGAATGCGTTTTGCAAGAAGCAACCCACAGATTATTTATACGCTGTTTCTCGTGGTCGCGATCCCTCTCGCTTTTTTCTTCACGAGCGAGCAGTTTCTGCGGGTAGCGAGCGACAACCAAGATCGGCTGGAACGCAGCCGCATCGGACTTTTACAGGACACTTTTGCACTCTTTGCCACTACGCACATAGATGACACGCAATATTTAGAGACGCACATGCGTAGTATCGCACAGAACAACGAGACCATGGTCACGTTCGACTTAGTGGGGCGACCACAGGGAGGGGAGTACCCACTGCTCGCAAGTTTAAGCGACCGTGAGGCGAGCACCACCATTTTGTTTGACCCACTTTCCATGGCGCTCCTTGCCTCTGCGACGGGTGATATTGCGCATCAGTCTTATGCTGCCGAGTTTTTCTCTGGAGGAGCAAGGTATTGGCGGAGTGTGCGCGCCATCGTTGCGACAGACACAGAAGAGGTGCGTGGGTATATCATCACCGACCTTTCGATGGCGCAGGCCGACACGGTATCGCGCGGCAATATCCAAAAAGCATACCTCGTGCTTATTGGCATCATCGTCCTTATCGTCATTCTCCTCGCTCGTCAGGCTCGCATCATTGACTACGCGACGCTCTATGCGCGACTCAAGGATGTCGACCAAATGAAAGATGACTTTGTGTCGATGGCCGCACATGAACTGCGTAGTCCGCTGACTATTATTCGCGGATATACCGAGATGATCGGCGAGTCGGAAACACTGAGCAGTAAAGGCAAGACACAGCTCGGAAATATCGACCACGCAGCGACACAACTTAATTCGCTTATTGGAGACATTCTCGACGTGGCAAAGCTCCAAGAGGGGAGAATGTCCTTTCGTTTTGAGACAGTGGACGTCGACGCCACGATTGTGACTATCGTTGACTCATTTATGCGCCCAGCGAAAGATAAAGGACTCGGTCTTTCGTACGAGCCGAAGCCATTGCCTCCAATCGAGGTCGACCTCGACCGCTTTCGTCAGGTGCTCATCAACTTTGTGGGCAATGCCATTAAATACACCCCAAGTGGGAGCGTGAAAGTCTCGACGAGTGTGGAGGGTGAGCGAGTGCACATCCGCGTGAGCGACACGGGGATGGGTATCTCCGCGGAAGACCAAAAGAAACTTTTTGAGAAATTTTATCGTGTAAAAAACAAGGAAACTGAAAAAATTACGGGCACAGGACTCGGACTCTGGATCACCGAGCAAATAGTCAGGACAATGCACGGCACCATCGCCGTCGAGTCCATCCGCGGCAAAGGCACCGACTTCATCGTGAGTTTCCCGACCAAGAAATAAATAGTTGTGTCGGTGGCAGTCGTATTAAACACCCAACCCCGTCTGCGTCTTTATGCTTGCTACTATGAGCATATGCAAAAAACTTTCTCACTTTTAAACAGAATAGTATTCTCTAAAGAAAAAAAGCGACCCGAGGGTCGCTTTGTGAATGCCAGTATTTTGCTAGTTGGTGGAAACGTGCGTGCAGGTGCCTCTCCACATGCACGCGATGAACCGCCCTAGCTTGTGCCACCTGCTCGACTTGATGTGGGTAAGTTCGCCGAGCTTGTCCCTCGTCAGCCATGTTACACCATGGAGTTTTTTAACCTCTTCCTGCTTAAACATGCCGAGGGAAAGCTCGTGTGTATTGCCGACTAAAAATTCGGCAACGGAGGTCATAAATCGCAGCTGGTCGCCAGCATGCATATTTGCCAAGCCAAGTGTGTGGTTGAGTTCCTGAATCTTTCCCGCTCGGCTCACATTTAGCTGATTTGCAAGGACGAGCTTTTCTTGCAACTGCTCGAGCAGCGTTTGTTCGGACTCTAGTGGCTTGATCTCGCCGTTGCGAATCTTTTCGATGGCGGCCAGCATCTGCTCCCACGTCGGAGCGGTGACGGTCACCCATTGGCAACGGAGGCGCTTGTCTGAGTCGTGCTCGCGACTGGACTCAACGACAATCACGACCTTGTCGTCGCCACTATCGTATTTTCCTATAACGTAATCGTCAATAGGAGTGGGGTGTGCAATCATGAAGTGACACGAGATCGACTCGACGTCGTTGAGCAGTCTCTTGCTCGGCTTCGCCATGTACTGATTCTCATGGGGATCGGTAGTCATGACGACCGCAATACCCTCAATGTACCCCCGTACCAACATTTCAGATGGTTCGTGATATCGCCCCCCAGTGCTGCCCAGCCTACTGTACAGTTGCGCCGACTCTTTCAGATAAAAACGAGTTCCCATTTCCATTTCCTTTACAATATCGCCAGCCAGTCGCGCCTTTTACGGTCGCGCTTTGGGTCGATTTGTTTCAAAGAACAGGCGAGGCAAGATCTTGCGATTTTACCCACCCACGAGTGTCACATAGCACAAGCCAAGTAACAAGTGGATTATATCACGAATATAAAAGTAAGTCAAATGTCTTTGATTTGCCATATTGGGAGCTCTTTGGTAGAGTGTCTCCACTATGAAACCAGAAGCAAAGGCAAAGAAAGAAGTATCACAGGTTGTTGCGCCGACATATTACCCAATGGCGTTGGCAACTTGTGCCTGCGGAGCCACCATGACGGTGGGTTCAACGAAGGAGAAAATCGACATGGAAATCTGCTCACAGTGCCACCCACTCTTTACTGGCAAAGAAAAGGCAATGGACACCGCTGGCCGCGTGGAGCGATTCAAGAATCGTGCCGCCGCCGCCACTCCAAAGAAAGCAAAGAAGGCAGAAGACGCAAAGTAGTAAAGCAAGGAGAAGCCCGCACAGCTATGGCCTTGCGGGTTTTTCTGTGCAAAAATTCGTATACCTATCATGGAAACTCCAGATTTAACAAAATATAAAGAGAACTATAAAACCAAGTACCTCGTCGATGAATACGAGCGGCTTTCGCGTGAGCTCACCGATGCACAGAGCATGCTCGGCGCAGATACTGAGATGAACGCACTCGCGCAAATTGACATTGACGCCATCACCGCACAGATGAAAGAGTTGCACGCTAAGATGGAATATATTTTGAAGGAAGATGTCGCGGCGGAAGAGAAGCCGCGCGAGCTGATTCTCGAGGTGCGCGCAGGAGTGGGAGGGGAGGAGGCCGCGATATTTGCACAGGATCTGGCCATCATGTACCAGCGTTTCGTGGAGAGTAAGGGCTGGGGCTGGAAAGTGGTGGACGAGTCCGAGAGTGAGATGGGCGGATACAAAGAGGCATCATTCGAGATAACGGGTACCAACATATATGATCTGATGAAATGGGAGACGGGTGTGCACCGCATCCAGCGCATTCCCGCCACAGAGAAGTCGGGGCGCATACACACCTCCACCGCTTCGGTCATCGTGCTTCCCATCAGAAAAAAAGCGACGGTCACCATCAATCCCGCCGACCTCGATATGTCTTACACACGCTCAGGGGGCGCTGGGGGGCAGAATGTAAACAAAGTGGAGACGGCAGTGCACTTGGTCCACAAGCCGACGAATATTCACGTGCATTGCTCCGTGGAGCGCTCCCAGCTGAAGAACCGCGAGAAGGCAATGGCCATACTCGTGGCAAAGCTCGAGCAGATGAACGACGAGGAGGAGCTCAAAAAGAATGCTGATGCACGTTCGTCCATTGGAAGCGGCGACCGCTCAGAGAAGATCCGCACGTATAATGTGCCTCAGAATCGTGTCACCGACCACCGCATCAAAGAGTCGTGGCATAACATCGACGGCATCTTCGCCGGCGACATCGGCACCATGCTCCAAACAATAAGCGAGCGCGCCACGAGTGGGGAAATGGGGAGTGCAGATGAAGGGGATGAATAATCATGAAAATAAATAAACACAAAAAACAATTTGGTAATCAAGCAGAGAATTACACAAAGTATCGGAAGGCATACGACGGAGCGCTTTACGCAAAACTTGAAGCCTTACTCCCGAGTGGAAGCGATCGCATCCTTGATGTCGCTTGTGGTACGGGTAAATCAACTGAGCCACTTATCGAGTACGGACTTGGAGTTTTTGGTGTCGACCACGACCCACTGATGGTTGCCGAAGCTAAAGCGCAGGCAGATCTAAAAAATCTTCATATATCCTACGTTGTCGGCGAAGCAGAGCACCTGCCGTTTGCAGATGAGTATTTTGATGTCGTGACAGTGGGTACTGCTTTTCATTGGTTTGTAAATGACGTAGCGATAAAAGAACTAAAACGAGTGCTCAAAAAAGATGGTCTGCTTTTTATTTATTGGACGATGACCACAAAGGATGTACCCGAGTCAGATTCGATACCACATGAAATATTTCGCACGTTCAATTGGGAAAGAGTCCCACTACAACTCCGAGATTTGGGATACATCGCTTCCTTTTTGGAGCAGAATGGCATGAGTCGTGTTCAAAGTGCTCGCATTCCATTTTTTCATGATGATACCGTAGACGACCAAGTGGGACTAATGAAAACAGCATCGAGTTACGAAATCCTCTCAGGCGAAGACAAGTTGCGCTTTGTTGACATGCTTACTGAGGCGCTCACCGCAAAGCTGGGTGAACGAGACCACTTCACCTACGAAGAAGAAATAC
>JAYTEB010000224.1:0-1015 GCA_043735605.1 Candidatus Lloydbacteria bacterium
AAAATGCAACTTTCAAGCATAAAACAATTTCTCGAGGTTTACCGCAAAAACATCGACACAGAGGATGAAAAAAGAAAAAAAATACTCCGTATTTTAAAAGAAGAGGCGGGTGTACTCATTGATGAAAAATCACTCGTCATTAAAAAGGGTGTTGTGCAAATTAAAGCGAGTGCTGTTTTTAAAAATGAAATATTTCTCCACAAGGAAAAGATTATCCATCGCCTGAGAGATTCAAAGGAGTTGTCGGTCTACGACATCACCACGCAGTAATATCACTGCGACACAACGAAAGAGACATTGTCTTCGGTTTTGTTCCCCACCACATCATACACACTCACCCGCAACTCATTTTTGTCCTGCACTCCTGTGGTGGCGCTTGGGACGAATGCAAACACATAGGGCATTTCGCGCGTAGACCCAAGAAACACACCGTTGACTGAAAAATCAACACGGTCTATCGCGTGTGTACTTGATACATTAAGGGAGACAATTATTTTCTGGTCTAAAAGGTATGTTGTTGACGCGTTTGGCTCAATAATACGCAGTTGTGGTGCAGACTCAGGTTTATGGAAGTCGTCAAAAGTACTCGGTATATTTACCCACGCTTTTGCATGGAGTCCGTTTTGAGCGATCCACCGCTGCGCGGGTGTCTCCCAGAGCAAGAACTGCGCATCTTCGTATGGGTTTTGTGGTATCGGACCTGTGGGATTTTTTTTGTCTACCCAATAAAGAATTTCATGAGGGTTTGGCACAACGCGTTCCTCGATAAATTCATGAGGAGTGTAGCTTGTTGCGAGTTTTCCAGATGCGGTATCGATTTGGTATGTTGTCCCACCATACCAGATACCACGTAGTGCAGGCTTTATAGTCGGCGCTATTGGCTGCGGTTTGATGAAAGAGTCATCAGGAGGAAGTGCGGGGAATGCCTCTGTGAAAAAAGCATTCCAGAGCGGTGCGATAATAAAACCCGCAACTTTTTTCTCCATTGGAGTATTGTTGTTATTTCCCGCCCATG
>JAYTEB010000225.1:0-1015 GCA_043735605.1 Candidatus Lloydbacteria bacterium
ACAGCGTCTTTCCTGATACGGGGCATGTGAGGGTTTGTGGTGTATGGCATATGAATCATCCTAAGGGTTAGGGTGATTCCAAGCTATTGAACCATTACGCGAATATTGACAGCACGCGTCATTGCGTTGTATTGCAAACCTCTTTGTGATGGAAAAATGGGGATGAAGTTGCTAGACTAGCTCCATCGGGCACGTGGCGTAACTGGTAGCCGCGCACGTCAGAGATGCGTGAGACTTGGCAAGGGGACCCATTCTGATGGGAGCCGAGTCGCAAGACCTTTTGAGGTAATTTCCATTTGGCTTTGCAAATGAGAAAATATCCAAAAGGTGCTGAATTGCGAATGCATGGAGCAATTCAGAGACGGAGCGAGCGAAGACGAGTGAGTCGGGGTCGGCAGAATTTTTCAGCAGGAAAATATCTGTGACCAGTTCCTGTAGGGAGTGTCGAAAGACTCTTTGTTTGCTGTGTGGGCGTGTGGCGGAATTGGTATACGCGTACGTCTCAGAAGCGTATCCCGTAAGGGTTGGGAGTTCGAGTCTCCCCACGCCCACACAGTGCGCAAATTATAAAACATAATGAAACTCCTCTTTCTCTTTGCTGGTGGAAAATACGATGCAGAAATCCTGCCTCTTGCGGAAAGTTTCGTCGCACGGATTTTGCGCTACGAGGACGCCGAAGTCACATTACTTCCCGACAGAAAGGAGAATGGGGATGCGGGTATTTTGAAGCGTATACTGCCTACTGACTGCGTCTTTCTCTTCGATGAGCGCGGAAAAATGCACTCATCAGAAAACTTCGCTATGCTATTTGACAGCGCAAAACAAAACGGCACGAAGCGCATCGTGCTCGTCGTCGGCGATGCGTTCGGTGTGGGTGATGCAGTGCGAGCACGCGCCGACCACACCCTCGCCTTCTCCCCCATGATATTCCCTCATCAACTCGCTCGCGTAATGGCGCTCGAGCAAACATATCGTTCCTTCTCGATACTTGTGGGGAGCTATTATCATCATGGGT
>JAYTEB010000226.1:0-1015 GCA_043735605.1 Candidatus Lloydbacteria bacterium
ATATTTTCTGCTTTGGTGTTGAGCCATGCAGTCGTCGATGCGAGTTCGGCGTCACGAGTATCGACCGTCGTCGACTGTAGGGAAATAACAAAAATGCCGATGAGTGCTACGACCACAGTGAGCGCGATGATGATTGAGCTTTTTTTATCCATACACACATTCTACGCCACAATGGCTGGGTGCACCATGGCCCAGAGTCTCCCTACATCAGGTCAAGTAATGGGGAGAATGCGGGGATGGAGTAAACATCAAAAAGAAGGTTATTGATGAGCCCAAATTGGCCCACAAGAAGGAGCGTGCCGATAATGATAATGAGCACGGCACCAATGCGCGAAAAAAGTGGGAGGTACGCTTGTAGTGCCGTCACATACGTAAGCGCCGAGCCATAGAGCACCGCCAGAATGAGAAAAGGGATGCCGAGACCAAGTGCATAGACGAAAAGGAGGGATGCTCCAGAAAGTGCGCTCCCCGTCGTCCCTGCAAGTACGAGAATAGTGCCGAGCACGGGGCCCAAGCACGGACTCCAGCCGAGTCCAAAAAGCAGTCCGAGAAGAAATCCCCCACGCTTACTCCCTGGCGCAATAAGTGCAGGAAGTCGAAGATGTGACAAAAATGGCATACGCGGCAGTGGGATGACGCGCAGCATTCCCAGACCAAGTAAGATGATGATGCCGCCACCCACCTGTGCGACAAGTTTTTTGTGCAGCACGAGTAGTGCACCCAATTGTCCGGCAATTAATCCGAAAAAAATAAATACCACCGTAAACCCGAGGACAAAAAGTGCTGCACTTAAAAACACGCTCCATTGATAGGACAATTTATTTTTTGATGTGACAGCAGACTGCCCACCAATAAACCCGATGAATGCAGGAATAAGTGGGAGCGTGCAGGGCGCAAAAAAGGTGAGCAGGCCCCCAAGAAAGGATGAGATGTAGGTCACTTCAAACATTTCTCCATTCTAGCAATGTTTGTGGCACCACGCACTACTTCCTAGAGAGGTAAATCTACTCTTGTG
>JAYTEB010000227.1:0-6326 GCA_043735605.1 Candidatus Lloydbacteria bacterium
CCAATAGGCTCGACATGGAAACCTTTTATATATGGAAAAGCGATAGAAAAAGGAGCGAGGCCCTACTCGATCATTCCGGACACAGAGTATCGGCATGAAATAGGTACGGGGTATGCATTCTATCCAAAAAATTATGACGGTATCTATCGTGGGGACGTCACCATGCACTATGCGCTTTCAAATAGCCTGAATGTCCCTGCGGTGAGGGCTCTGCAGTTCGACGGGATAGAGGACTTCGGCACGTTCATGAAAGACGAGCTCGACTTTATCCCAAGACAGCCGTTAGACACATACCAACTCTCAATCGCACTGGGGGGGCTTGAGATGAACCCGCTTTTACTCGCGCACTACTTCACGACATTTCCTCGTGGCGGCATTTTAGCTCCGCTTACACTCCTCGGTGGTGCTGGGGTAGAAATCCCAATGTTCAAAGTGGCAAGCACGCCGAAAAGAATCTTTAGTGCCACCACGACATCGCTACTTAATGCCATGCTCGCAGACCGACTCATGGGTGTCGAGCAGTTTGGACTACAAAGCAACCTCAACCTACCATTTGAGGCGTATGCCGTGAAAACAGGGACGTCCTACGACTATCATGACAGCTGGACCGTCGGATACACTTCTGATGTGGTCGTTGTGGTATGGGTCGGCAATAGCAACAACAAGGCCATGGATCTCGTAACGGGAGCAAGGGGGGCGGGGAAAATCTGGTACGACGTGATGACCCTACTGTATGCGCGTAAAGATACATCACCAGAGCCATTTAAGGGGGCTGAGCTTGTCGACGTTCGGACCGCAGAGGGTATTTCATTTGGTCTTCGTGACGACGAGGTGGAGAATGCCCGCACCATAATGACGGGCTCGCAGGTGGTCCTCGAACCACATGACGGTGATGTACTCCTCTTTCAGCGTGGCATGAGTGTGGCGTTGCGAGGAAAGATCCCCCTCACGTGGAGTGTCGATGGGAAATTTTTAGGAAATGGAGAGAAAATTTTTTGGACACCGCCCATGACAAGCACTTATATAATCACCGCATCGGGTGTGGATGGGAAAAATCAAAAAACCATTCGTCTCCATGTGGTGGAGCAATGATGAGGACTAACCCTTACTCCACCTTCTTTGTGATGGTGAAGCTACTCCCTCTCGTTCTACCAAAGTTCTCTGGTGTATAGAGCTCACTTACGAGGAGCGGGAGGTGCTGGTATGTTCCAGGCACTAACGCTCGGACAAAATATTCGTAAACATATTCACCTTCATCGAGTTGGGAAATAAATGCGAATATCCGATCATCGTGATTTTCCACAGCAGTCGGATATAGCGTCCGAAGTGTGGTGTTTTTGTTTCCGTACATGGCATCACTCATTATGCCGTCTATCTCTTTATTTGGACCCCTTGCTTTTTTGCTCTCTGAAAATATCCCCCCAAGCGAACGACTCCACCAAGGGTTTTCCTGACCTATGTCGTTATTCATTTGGGATACTTGAGTCTCTATATTTTCTTGGCCAAGATTTGGATCTTCGGTTGCAAAGCGCTGGTTGACGATCTCAAATCCTGCTGGTATGAAGTCCTCGATTGCGACATTGAAACGTGTCTTGGGGACGCTAAGCAGGACTCTCCCGCGTAGCACTTCCCCCTGAAGAGCAGTGTAGACTGGGTTCTCGAACTTCACGTCTCCTTGTGCATAAAGCTCGCGTCGCACACTAAACCCTTCGTCGCGTGGCGGGATGGTCTCTGTGGGGAGATAGTATTTGAGTAGAATATCGTAGTAGTAGGCATTATTCAAAAGTCCGAGATTCTTTTTGAAGAATGTGATGGCCTGACTCTCCCCCTTTTTGAGCATGTGCATCGGGACCGTGGTGGCATATATGCCAAAGATGTTCGTTTTCCCGAATTCTGCCCCTAGGAGCACGTCCCCGTCGAGCATCGCGGAAATGGTCATGTTTGCACTCGCCTCATTGGTAAAACGCAGGTACGCGGTCATCGCGCTGATGACGGTAATATTATTATACGTCGACGCCCATGAGCCGCTCTGGGATCTGCTTTTCTTTATTGCGCGCACATAGCCCAGAAGAAGTGGTGTGTCTCGCTCTGTTTCTGAAAACGCCTTCAGTGCAAGAGCGGTGTTGACGATAGTATTTTCGAAGAATGCAGATGGTGCGTGCGAGCTTTCTTTCACTATGGTACCGCGTGCATCAATGCTGCTTCTATTCTCAAATTCAGCAAAAAGGCGGTTGGTGACGAGTATGCCAAATTTCTTTTGGTCGGAGAGAATAGAAAGATATGCGAGCGCACGCGCACTCAGTCCGTTTTGCACAAGCGCTTTATTATTTGCGTAACCCACGAGTCTCTCCCTGACGGCGGCGCTCTCCCACCGCTTCTTGTCCTCCAGTCGAGAGAGGACGTACGATGCTACGATGGTATCTTCAGCTCCGTCAAGAATATTAGTTTGTGGGTAATTGATGTGGTTGTAGACATACTGTGCAGATAGCCCGAGCTTCACTTCGTCGACTTTGTAGCCGGCACGCTTGAGGTCGATGAAGGTTTCGAGGGTAGAAAGCGTAACCCAAAAACTTGGAGGCTGATTTGGGTACAACGCCATTCCACCGTCAGGTCCCTGATTTTGATACAACTTCGCGAGCCCTCTCTCCACCACCTCGCTTAAGGTGAGATCCTCGCCCCCAATGGTAATCCTCTCTGGCAACACCGATACGGCGTTTTTGAATAACTGCTCGTGTTGAGTCACGATTGCTATTGTGCGTAGCTTGCTCGCGACCTGCTCACTGCACTGGTACGGATAAAAAAACATTTCTCGCACTGCACCGTCGAGTATGGTCGCCATAGTTGCACTGAGCGAAAGCGTAAGTGAACCTCGGTCGGCAATGACGTTCTTTGGAAGATAAAGCTGCTCTGTCCATTTTTCATCTGTGATGCGTCCCGCAGTAGCGGTCGACTCATACGTATCGTTGCGCACAATTGGGAAAGACCCCAAGACAACATCTTCATATGCTGCGTTCTTTGCCAGTAGCGTGAACGCATGTTTCCCCTCAACCACCGATGGGGGCGCGGTAGCGGGGAACGAAATACTCATTGAGGTGTGTGGTGAAAGCGTTACCGTGGTTTTGTCACTCCCTGTAAGGGTGAGCGTTGGAGACGTAACAGAAATATTCAGTTTTTGAACTTCATCAGACTCATTAAAGATGGTCCCACCGATGGCAAAACTATCGCCAGGAAGGATGAAGCGCGGTTGCAGCGGTACCACCATGACCGTTTTACGAGAAATGAACTCGCTGTACCCCACTCCAATACGTGTATCTTTGGTGACCCCGACGCTTTCCACTTGCCACTCTGTCAGGTTGTCAGGGAGGGTGAATGTCGCAGTGGCCTTGCCTGTGGCATCAGTCTCTACAGTCCCACTCCAATGTGCGGTGTCGCGAAAAACTCCACGCTTTTTCTTCTCGAGGCCGTCCCCTCCGGACCCACCACCCTTTGTACCAAGGGGGATCTCGGCTACATTCAGCACATTCTTCACATTTATCGCAGTGGAAATCGTCAGTGGTTCGCCATTATAGAAAAACGTCACGGGCGTCTTTTTCTGATTCCCGACCAACGCGAGCACACTCATATCCACAACCGCAAGTGATATTTCGGCTGCGACGGGGTTCCCCTTCGAGTCTTTTACTTCCACACCAAGCGTAACCTCTTCACCTGGTAAGTACTTTTTCTTACTCGGAGTGACCACCACGCTCAACTCCTTCTCTTTGGTGCCAACCGAATAATACACTTCTCCATATTTCACCTCTGGGAGTGGGGACAAAAGAAGGACGCTAGCGACGACATTTGGATGAATTGTTCTGTCGCGGTAAATGTGTATTTTGTAAGCTGAGAATCGAGGTCCATAACTTTGTGCTCGTACGTACTACCACGCGCAAGCGTAATGAGTGCCTTCGCTTTTGCATATGGAGATTTGACGACAAAACTTCCCTCTGCGCCTACGGCAAGGTCGGTTTTTTCTGCGACGAGTTCGAGTGTTGCGTTATTTGTGGGTCGAATGTTTATTGCCGTTTGGCCTGAAACATAAAATACATATTGTGCAGATATCGAGTTACCTAGGTCGTCTACTCCTGTAATAGTGAGCTCATATTCACCGGTTTCTTCGGGGTAGAGCTCATGGCTCCCGTTACCGCTCTTGTCTGTACTTATAGTAGTACGACGCACCTCAGTCTTTGTGCGCTCTGTGCGGTAGTAGAAATTACCATCAACCTCTTGGCGTTTATATGATTTCCAGTCTACTTTTTCGAGTATAAGGACGAGGTCGTCTTTTTTCACGGACTTACCCGCTGTGTCCACGGTCTTTATGCGCACTACGCTTTTTTGTCCGACGGTGGAGAAATAGTCATCCATGACAAGGCCTGCGTAGAAGTTACCCCGATGAACAATGAACGACTCCTGCTTGGTCACAGACTGGCCATTTTCGTTTTTCACCGTAACGTACACGCTAAGAACTTTGCTCTTGTTTTTGTAGTTGCCTGCAAAAAGTTTGTCGAGATTCAAATCTTGAGTGAGTACATTCTTGCCCAGAAGTGAAAGCTTCATTTTCCCAGAAGTGACGAAGCGGTCACCATACCAACCATTTTCATTCTCATACCAACTGTTACCGAAACTAAAATACCCATCCTCGTATCGACTGAAATAATAATCTTGTGCCACTATCCTGTATTCTACTTCCCCACTTTGCACGGGGACCCCAAAATAATATTGGGCAGCAATGTTGATCACGGCTTTCTCTCCTGAAATATATTCTTTCTTGTCAGGCGAAAGCTCGACCTTAAACTGTGGAGCGACATATGCTTCGACTTGAAAAGAAGCGTATCCCCCAGTTTTTGTCTCGACCGAATAGTATCCGAGTGGGGCCTCCCTATCGAGGGTGAGCGTCATCTCGTACGTACCATTTTTATTGAAAACAAGCTCTTCGGTACGAGCCGTTTCGTAGCGGGCATTGCGGACGGTGAGTGTCGTACTTCCTGTGGGCACCTCAAACTCTGCATCGTAGCCAATACGAGAAATCCCCTTGATGTGCACGATGTCCCCCGGTCTATATATAGGCCGGTCTGTATACACGTACTCACGCCGCGCTGCGCCTGCGCCCGCTGTATACGTGAGCGTATCGCTATTGTTGCTCACCAAGGCACTGTCTCCGTTGATTGCGACCACCGCTCCGACAATGTCATCTGCGGAAGCCATCTCAACTATTCCCTCTTTGTTTGCTATCCCAAAACCAAGTGCACGGAGTGTATCGTTCTCTTTTTTATATTGCGTGACCACTGCACCCGTGGAGGGGGTGAGGGTTTTAAAGTCATTGACCCAGTACAAATTTGTCGGCCACCTATCATTCATGAATGAATCTGGGATGGTGTTCTCGCCGCGATAATATTCGTCAGCCCCACGTCTTACTTGTTTGGCGCCAATAGCAAGGGAGGTAACAGTGACGTATGTTTTTTCGAACATCTGTGCTCCTCTTACTCCCACACTGCGCTGTGTCTCTGGGTCCCACTCCTCCGAAACCTGACGATAGTCAGGGTTTGAGAAAACAAACACGTAGTTTCCTGTAGCGTTCGGGTAGTAGTCTTTGATATCAACCTTCAAATACTTCCGTGTTGCGTAGGACTCGGGAAGTGTGAGGCGCGCAGTCTTCCGCTCAATGCAATTCAATGTGGATGCGTCGCTGGTGATCTCCTTTGGAAATACTCGTAGATGGAGCATTGCCTCGGGTGTCACCTTGCAAATGGTCATGTCCATCTCGTTCATAAAGTCGAGGCCGTAGGTGAGCGTGGTACGCTCTTTTGGGGTCATGACGACACTTGGCTGCAGGTGTGCGAATGACTTCGCCATCGGGTCGGCATCTTCAGTAGTGAAGCGGGTGGTCTTCGTCAGTTGTTGGCCAAAATGATCATTGAGTTCGAGTGTCATCTCATACGCAAACTTCGGTACAAGGCCGTAACGGATTGTTGTCTGAAATGTGTTTGCGGGACACGTATCGACGTCAGCATAGGGATTTGGCGAAACGAGAAATGACGCATCCCAACTCCAAAGTCCGATCATCATGTTCGAACGCACCTTTTGATAAAATTCTTTCTCGAGTGGCGCGGCGAGGGGGTTCGTACTGCAAATGCGCATGCTCTTGATGCTTCCCTTTTTTGAACCTTCCTCGGGGGTCGAACTCACAATCTTAAACTCCGGAAATGTTTTAATCTCTTGTGGGAGAGGGCTCGTATTGAGTACAGTGCCGTCCGTATTCACAAGCTTTTTTATGGTGACCGTAAAAGTCT
>JAYTEB010000228.1:0-6307 GCA_043735605.1 Candidatus Lloydbacteria bacterium
GCAATTTCGTTCGATTGGTTACTGCGCACGAGCGCTTGAAACCCACGCGTCGTCCACGCAATGGTGTCCCCAGTACGAAAGCCGCTCATCGTCGACGAGCTCAGATACATTGCGCGGAAATTTTCGGTGTCTTCGGTGGCCTCTGTCACCGTCACCGCGCCTTGTCCTGACAAAGAAATAATTATCGTCCCACTGGTAATAGTCGTTAAATTGCTATGCAGTACCGACGTAGAAAGATAGCTCGACCGAAGCGTCTTGGTCACGGTTTCAGGAAGTGTCACCGTAAAAGGTGCGGAGTTGTCGGTGTTTCCTTGTGCGGGTACCGAGCCTGACGTTCCTGCAAAAAACTTCCCAGTCTTCGTGACTGGCCCACCAGTAGACCCCGCCCACCGAAAGGTGATGAAGGCCTCGACCCCAGAGGAAGCGTCATACGTCGTTGCCTCATGCCGCACGTCCATCGAAAGCAGGGTCGATGGATAGGTGAAAGATGTTGTTGCCGCACCAACGTCTTGGATGATGCGGAGCTCCCCACCACGTGGCTGTGCTAAGGTCGGGGTATAGCGCACTGTGGTCGACGCAGATGAGCCCACTTTCGTAGAAATGTTTATCGCCGGCGTCGCAGTCACCGCCGCATGTACTTTGTACCAAAGGTTGCGTACGTCAGCACCCGCATTCGTAATTGTGGCGAGTTGCGCAAATGACGACGACGCCGTCCCGGGGAGTGTCGTCCCTTGCCCCACCCAATATTGAAGTGTCTCTGTCTGCACTAGGGCCCCCGTAGAATATTTGTACGTCACCACCACCTCCCCACCCAAGCCACCCACGGCATTCAGTCCTACCGCAATATCGAGCTGTTGCGAAACATTGGGCAACAAATCTGGGGCGCCCACGGGGGGGTGATATATGACAAAGCGCTCCATCGCGTCGGTCAGCACTTCGTGTGCGTTTACGTTCGTCGTACCACCACCCGAGACTCCAATGGTTGTCGACGCTGAGACCGCTCCATCATCCACATAAGAAATCTCATACCATGCATCCACAATGTCCGCATTTGCACCAAGGTCGGGGATGTCGAGCGCATAGGTGAATGAGCACGTTGTCCCCGGTGCACAGTCGGAACGCTTCGTGCCGCTGTCCCCCGCCGTGGTAGAGCGGAGCGGAAAACGCACAGTCTTTAGCTCTGTGTGCGCCGTCGTCGAATAGTCTTGTTCATAGGTAAGGACGAGTTTCATTGTGGCATTCGTCCACGTGGGACCCGTCACCGACATCATCCCCACCACAGCGAGGCCACTATTCCACTCCCCATCCGTCTGCGTCTGAAAGAGCGCAGTCGCATTTGCTTTTGCGGTGAGTATGGGGGATGAAAGGCCTGATGTCTGCGCGTACAAAAGTCCAACACCGTTGCGTGCCACAGGAGAGAGTGGTATGTCTGTACCCGACTGGATCCCTGGTGAAACATCAAGATCAATCTCGAGGTTAGTGACGGACACCGCAGAAACCATAGCTGCGGTCACATCGAGATACGCAGAGACCACGCGAATGCCTGATCCGGGAATTGCTATCGTTTTCGTTCCCGCCGCTCCCTTACTTGCATCCCATGCAGTTCCCGCATACACGTTTATATCGGAAATACGCGACGTCCCAAAGTTGTCGGTGCCCGACTGCGCAAAGCCCGTCCCCGCACCGCCACCCAACACAAACTCCACCGTACGTAAATGTTTTCCTGTGTATGCCGCCTCAGCAACACGTGGAGTGAGAAAAATTTTTTCAAAAAAATCCATGCCCCCAAAACTCGAGAGCACGACAAGTACAATAAGCGTCGACACCCCCAAGGAGTTCACCACCCTCCAATAACGAGACTGATGAAAATGAGTGAAGTTCGCGACGCGGGGGTGGCATCGAGGAAGGCTTATTCGCATAAGTTGACTGAGGCGGGTGAACCCCGCAACGAAGAAATCCGCCATTTTTGTGATTTTTATCATGGCAGTAGTGGGTTATCACCAGTATCATCATCACTCCCCCGTGAAGTACTCGAGCCCACCGTGGTCGGTGGTGGAAGGGCCACAGGATCGGATTGCGCTTGAGGCGTAGTATCGTTTCGCTTGTATGGCGACGAAGGAAGCCGCAGTGAGGCGCTCGTGATGTCTGTCTTTTCTCCCGTCGCAATGTCGTAGCCTACGAGGCGCGCATTCCCCTCTTGGTCTCGCTCCTCCCACGTGAGTGCGAAGCGAGGATTCTCTCCTTTCGCACCAGACGCAGAAAGTTGGGTCACACGTTTTTGTGTAATGCTATATGCGTTCACCACCCAGTCTGCCCCCACACGAGACTGCCATGTCACGATGTCGCCGTGGAGTGAGGGGAACATGTCGTGCGCACTGTTGGTGGTGAGCCGCTCCACCGCCCATTCATTACTCACATTCAAAAGCATATTTCCCTCCGGTAAATGTTCTCCCGCAAGCGGAGAGTGTGCGTCACGTTTTGTTGCAATAAATATCTCCCAATTTTCGTCCGCCCATCCTTGCCAGACGATGTGCTCACCATCTATCTTTGGATTAAAATTACTCTCACGAGAGTCCGTGAGCTGTGTCACACTCTGTGTACCCGAGGCATTAAGTGTTCCGAAAAATATCTGCCAGCGCCCGCCCTTCATCCCCTGCCAGACAAACTGCTCCCCCGACGCGTCGCCCGAGGGAAATGCATCGTCAAAGTCATTGCTGGTGAGTGGCGTGCGCGCTCCGTTTCGTACCACAAAAATTTCTTTGTCACCCCCCACCCCTTGCTGTGACTCCACCGTGGTGACGACTTTTTCCGTTGTCGTGGCGGTAGGTTTCCGTGCCCCATCATTCAAACAATAGTAGCCCGACGTTTCAAATGAAATACATCCGCGCAAGAATTCTTCCTCGACCTCACGGCGTAGCTGTGTACGCAATCTTTCTGTACGGAGTGCTTCGTCTGCAGCAATTTCCTCCGCGCTCTTTTCCATCACCGGAGACTCTTCGTCGAGGGCGGGGGCATTCTCGTCGAGGACGTCAGGGTCCACCGGTAGAGTAGAGGTGGCCTCCTCCTCCACTTGCTCGGGTAAGGAGGTGGCGATATCCGAGGAAGTTGTGGTTGCATCTTCAGTCTCACTCGTGCTTGTCCCCGTGGCGTCACTGCTTCCTCCCCCAAAACTACCGCCCCCACCCGAATCTGAATCTTCGGGAGGAGCTTCGGGTGCAGGTGTGTCCTCCGTACTACTCGTAACATCGCTCGTTGTCGTGGCGCTCGCATCCACCGAGCCCTCTAGAGGTCCGCCCTCTGCAGGAAGAGGCGCACCCTCCGAAATTGGTGGGGTCGGGGTGGGGGGGCTCTCGGCGGGAGGAGCCTCAGTCTCAGTAACGGCATCAGGCGCGGTCTCGGTCTCGGACTCGGACAGAGTGCTCGGAGCCGCCACTTCCCCCTCGACTTCCGCCGCATATGCCCGCGACATGGGCTGCACCAACATAAGCGGCATGAGTATTGCCGCAACAATGCGGAAAAATATATTTTTTCCTTTCCGTGAATACTGCGTATCAGTCTCCGTATGCACTAGCGCATGCGCTGCAAAGACGCGCGTGGGCGCCTGTGCGGGGTATCCCAGACGCCTCTGTGGCAGCATTGTGGGGACAGGTGTAGCACGCGTGCGCGAAAGACCCTTGAGGTCGACCACGTCACGAGATACACCCTCCGGTGGGTGATGTGCATTTTTCTTAATCATGGTGGTCGGCGTGAAGTGCTAAGGAAAATGTTTTTGATGCGTGCGCCGCCCTCGAGCCCGCCTGCACCTCTTCACCAAACGCCGTCGTCAAGAGATAGAAAACGAATATTGCAAAAATGATAGTGGTAAAAAGCAGCACACGGAAAAGGATGATGAGCCACTTCGTCGAAGGAGAAGACGGTGCGTCCTCGTGGGTGTCCTCCACGTACCTAATGTCACCCACCTCTGGCACAGAAGACTCGGACCCCGATGTTGCCAGCACTTCTTTCCCTGTACTCTTAAATTTTTTATTTTTGCTGTCCGAAATATATTGTGCAACAGCCTCAGGAGTAGTGACCCATGCGACATGTGAATAAACGAGCTTCCCATCAAGTTTCCCCTTCCGAATAAGCTGTCCCAAATAATCTTGGGAATAGCCAAAACGCTCACTCGCCTCCTTGAGTGAAATGTATCCTGCGCGTTTTTCCTCCGGTATGGTCATTAGGCGTAGCTCGAGCCGCGAGATTGTGGATATCTCGGCAGTCGATATATCTATTTTACATTGAAAAATATAGGTTTTAAAAAGTTATCCCCAAATAATCAACAGGTTATACATTGGTTTTATTCACATTCTGCTAAAAGCTCTGAATTGGACCCGAGAATGCCGAAAAATCCCTTATAAATCAACACAATATCAGTAATTTGCGAGAAATGTATCAACATAGCAAAAACTTGCTTTTATTTATATTTTGTTGTATAATGACTTTATGACACGTACACAAATTCACATAACGCACGAGGGGGGCGGGACGTCGCCTTTTGTATACACAAAGATCATCTTTGGGATTTTCATGCTCGGGTTTCTTTTGGGGACAGTCACCTTCTCTTCTTCGGGCCTGAACGCTATTCTCCCCTCTTTTGCCACAAGAAATATCGCGAGTGTGGGTGACGCATTTACGGAGGTGGCGAGTGTCCCCATCCCAACTACTCCTGAGGCAGTAGTCCTTGCAGAAATACAGAGTGACGAGGCACTAGCCCCACTCATCGACGAGCCTGTGTCCACAGAACCTCTTCCCGCACTGACAATCACGAATAATGAGTTGGCAATACCCATTGAAAATCGTGAAATGCGCATCGAAAGACTCTCGCGTGAGATAGCACAAATAAAAAATTCCTCTGTCGCCCTCATCGCCGAGTTCAAACAAAATTGTGGGGCGTGGACGGACGCATGTGCCACGCCTTACGCAACACTCCTTGAAAAAAATAATGCGACCTACGAGCGCACCCTACTGGAGCTCAGTACCCTCGTCCGCGCACAGTAAAATAAAAATACCAAAGATAAAAAATACCTACCCGTTTTTTGGGCACCTTTTTATTTTCTATTGTACGGGTTCGTTTACGTCGAGGGGAATGTTGGGTACTTGATTGTACTTAAAGCGCAGAAGCGCTCCTGTCTCGGGGCCATAATTTATGAGGATATGATCGTTGTTGCGGAGCTCGTAGTACGGAAGAGTGCTCGCTTTTACCTCTTTCCCATTCAGCACCACGCGCAGTGTATTTTTCGCGTCGTTACAAAGTGGTGGCCCCCCCGCAACTGTGAAGCAAGAGTCCGTGAGCGAGACTTCGATGGTTTTGAGAAATGTGTCGAGTGTGACCCCTGTGGCGTGCTTGTGTACCACCGTGCAGTCGTCGTCCTCGAAATGCGCAACCTGACTTGCGAGCATGTATTTCTTTGCGCAAAAACTCACGGCGTTGTTCCTGTCCATCACCAAGAGGCTCGCATGCGCGTGCGTAGAGCCGACCGCACCCACCGTGGGGATGATGCGAGATGCCTCACGTGGCGCATTGAGATAAAATTTGTACGCGAGGGCAAAAGCACAAAAGCACAGCGCGATGACCCATGCCCATGTGTATACCCATCGTGTCGGTGAGTCCATGAAGATATTGTACCATGCAAGAGAAACCCCACACCAAGGTGTGGGGTTTCTTTGGATGCACTAAAGAAAAATCTTTAGTTGCGATCGCGCCATTCGCGGCGAGGGCCTCCTTGGCCTCCACCAGCGCCTGCTGGACGATCTTCCTTTGGGCGAGCAATGTTCACCGTGAGCGTACGCCCACCGAACTCTTTGCCGTGCCACATATCAATAGCGGCATTTGCCTCTGCTTCAGTTGCCATCTCGACGAAGCCGAATCCGCGTGAGCGGCCGGTCATCCTGTCGGTAACAATCGAAGACGAAGTCACAGTGCCCGCAGACGCAAATGCGTCTCCGAGCTCCTGATCTGTCGTTGAGTAAGGCAATCCACCAATGTATAGCTTTTGAGCCATAATGTTGTCAGAACTACTTGCATAAAACATCGCGTACGACCTTCTCGACTCGCACGCAATAAATGCAGCAGCTCCCGAGAAACACACGAATACAGGTATTATACACGTTTATAATAAAAACGCAACCCCTAATTTGTGTTGCCGCTGAGCCACATTATGAAATAGTTGAAGAAGCACCGCAACGGTCGTGGGTGTTTCATTGAGTATTCAGAAATAGTTCATAGGCGAGGCGACGAGAAGGGCGGTGCGGAGGGCATACTCTCTGT
>JAYTEB010000229.1:0-2600 GCA_043735605.1 Candidatus Lloydbacteria bacterium
CGGATTACTGGGGATACCCCAGGCCTCGAACCTTCGCTTTTGGAGAAACCAAAATTCGAAGAATAGTAAAAAAATACTTGCGATTTTCTGGCCGAGGAGTAGGCTAAAAAAGGTTCATTGAATTGTTTTGTGGAGGTATCATGGAGGAGTCAGACAGCTCGTATCTTTTTGTCGTAGCATGGTGGGTGCTCTATGCCTTAGTCTCTTTTGTGTTCACCTGCTTTTTTAAAAAGTTTTTCGTTATTCCCATCTTGGAAAAGAGGGGCGCCACGAAAAACATAGTCTGGCGAGAGTCTCTGATTTGGGGCTTCTGGATTTCATGGCAGTATATCGCTGCACTCGTTTTCCTCGTTGGCTATCAGTGTGTATTTTGGCTGATACGATTGGTCGCGCGTTATGACGCGGCGTCATCAAAGTTTTGGAACGAGAAGGAGCGTGCATTTTTTCACTCCACACCAAAAAGCCTCCTCTGTGACTGGGTGATGCAGCATTTTGCAGAATATTATCCTGAATGGAAACCGCGCGTTTAAGTACGCGCTTTTTTGTCCCAAAAAAACAAAAAACCACCCTCTTGTCTTTGTGGGGTGGCTGTATATCATTCTGGCACCACTATTTCGTACCTAAAGAGTGGGATCTCGTCTTCTGCATGTGTGAGTTTCCGCACGGTGGTGATATTTGGGAGCTCGTCGGTCGAGTGGAGTTGCCACTCGCCACTCGGCATTTTTTCGGTCATGATGATGTGGGCAATGCGCACACCGTCCTCTTTCATCTCCTGTGTTTGAGGAGGGGACAAGGTAGCCTGGAAAATACCCCCCTCCTCCATCCTGAGGTGTATCACCTCCAGTTTTGCCACTCGGGCAACCGTCCATATATCGCTGACTCTCGGGCTACGCTTCATGTGTTTCCTTTCGGGAAAGTTTGTGGAGTATGTGTGAAAAACTAGACTATAGAACATAGTACCGCTCCTTTAGTTTTTGTCAAGTATACTAATTTGCATTATTTGAAAAACCATGTAGTATGGCCAACACTATGACATTCGCAGTAATACAAACAGGAGGAAAGCAATATAAAGTACAAGTGGGAGACATTCTCAAGATTGAGAAGCTTGCACAAGAAGCGAAACCAAACGAGACAGCACTCGTGCACGACGTGGGGACGAAAATAACATTCGACCAAGTCATGCTTGTAGATGACGGAAGCACCACGAAAGTAGGTGCGCCATACCTCGCTGGTGCAAAAGTTGAAGCATCGGTAGTAGACAACGACCGCTACAAGAAGGTAATGGTCATAAAGTACCGCCCCAAAAGCCGCTACTACAAAAAGAACGGCCACCGCCAACCCTTCACCGAGGTGAAGATTGAGTCGATCGGATAAAAAAACAAAGAGAGCGGTACGCATAAGCGATACCGTTCTTTTTTAGTAGCTACTACTGGCGTAGCTCATGAAGCGGAGCGGATGAGCGAAAATATTCATAGCACGCCCGGCGGGGCGTTCATCTGCCAAAAAACCAACCATGGACTTTGTTGCTTTGAACAAAGTTGGCTTACAAAAAGAACGGCCACCGCCAACCATTCACTGAGGTGAAGATTGAGTCGACAGGATGAGTAAAAAACGACCCCGGGGGGGTCGTTTTGCATTTCTCACATTTGAGGCAAAGACTTCCAAAGCTTTACTTGATGCACGCCACCATGACGAGCGCACACCCCACTCTGCAAAAACTCGATGCAGAGTTTACCCTCCGAATGGAAAAGATGTGCGAAAGGAGAAAGCTGCTCACTACTCCCGCCCCTCGTGCCGTAACAGCCAATGTACATATTGTAAGTCTGAGGCGAAAGGAGTCGATCAAAATCATGTGCTTCCGACTGCCCCTTCCATTTTTTGCAATAAAACCAGTGGAGGGTCCAGAGCAGATATTCACGAAGTGTAGTGCGCCTTGAGCAGTATTCCTCACTGGGTTTTTTTTGCATCGGACAATCCTCGATAATCGTGGACGAAAGTGACGCTACGTAGTTTTCCTCTGGCCGAAGGTCTTTCGTGTTGGGTGTGCAAAATTGTTCACCACCACGCGTCTCAACTCCAAATTGCTCCAGTGCGGCGATGATTTTGCGAAGCTCAAGCTTCGGAGCAACAAACACGGGCGTGGTGTAAGTGCAGATCTGCGTGTCTGGGAAATATAAACGGGAGAAGTCTGGCGCAACACCAAAGACGTCTGCATAAAAACTTTTCCAACTAAATCGCGAGCGCTCCTCATTGAACACGAAGTTTATCGGGGATAGTCTGTCAATGTTTTTTAGTCCGTAGGACCCCAATCGTGCACGCATTTCCTCGGGATGCTCTATCAAATGCTGCATCTCCTCTTTGGTGAGGTCGGGCAGTTGTTGCAATAGCCGGGAGTCAAATTCACGTAATTGGCGCGGCGGTATTGGACTTTCTGGTACGTTTACTACTTTTGCGGCTGACTCAGTCATGAGCTTACCCTTTCAAGTTGGTTGATTTAAGGAACAGTGGTGGGCAGTTGACCCACCATCCTCACTCTCTGCTTTTTCGATTATTTGTCAAACGGGCCCAATATCACAATTGATTGAGCCTATCGGACAAGA
>JAYTEB010000230.1:0-6294 GCA_043735605.1 Candidatus Lloydbacteria bacterium
GAGATAATACCCAAAACGCCGGCTTTTCTGCCGGTATTTTTGTACTCATTTTTTCTCCTTCTTTGGTGCAATTGTCGACTCCAAAAAGATTGCATCGAGCACTTTCTGCTTCAGTGCTTTGTGGAGCCCGCGATGAATCCGTACGATGTCTTTCACGTGCGAGAAATGCCCATCGCAGGTATTGGTAGTATTCGGAATTTTAGGATCAATAAGGAAAACGAAGAGATGGTCAAACCAGTGCACCACAGAGAAGTATGCACGACGCACACCATCATGCGTGTATGACCAGCCACCCTCAGGGTGATGAGTCTTTGCATTGAGGAAGCTGGCATAGCGTACATGGAAATGACGCAGTCGTTCGGTGAACTCCTCCTGCGCTGTGTACGTCAGCGTCCGAATGAGTGCGAGTAGCACTTGCCCTGCTTCCGTCTTGGGTTTAAGGGTTGTCCCACGTGTGACGATCATCTTCATGTGAAAATGACACATCTGGAGTGGAATACCTTGAAATACGGGGATATTTCCACTGAAGCCATCGCAGGTGACGGAGAGAATGATATATCCCAACGCTTCCAGAAATTCTTTTCCTTCGCGATAGTGGAGCCCACGCTCTTCATCCACGTACTTCCACCACAAATTTTCTTTCAGGTCGGCATCACGAAAGAGGACGACACCCCATGCGGTATCATCAGTGCGTTTGCCAAAATATGTGGCATCGACGACGAGGTGGATTGGCCGTGGGCGGTGTATTTTTTGTGGAACGACAACTGCATCAATGATTGGTATGAGTGTCTTTCGGTCGTGACCAGTTGCATCTGCTAATTCACGGATCGTTTGTTTATGAAAGACGTATGAGAACCAGAGATCCTCTGGAGAGACACCTCTCCTTTCGTTGCGAAACCGTGCGTGACAATCATTGCAACTATATGTTTGCAACCCTCTCTCGATGCCTCTTTTCTTTGTATTCGTAGACCCGCAATTCAGGCATTTTTTGTGTTTTTTTAAGCATTATTGCTAAAAAATAACAGTTCTGTGGCTTAACCACAAGCTGGAAGAGTCAAAACAGGCCGGCGTTTTGGGTATTATCTCTAATTTTATTTCCCCCAAAACTACATAATTCATTATTGCAATATAACCAGCGATAGCGGATTGTATGGTAATTTGCTCTCCCATCTACCTCGACATCCGTATCTTGCCTGATGACATATGCTCATAGTAACAAATGTCGTACCAGAAACTAAAATGATATAGGCAGCCGACTTTCGACCACAAACTCAGTATTCCTCATTCTCTCATTCGCACGAATGAGAGAATGAGGACATTATTTTAAACTCCCCCAGCGGGTGCCTTGCTTGCTGTCTACCACAAGTGGGATGTGCTCGCCCCTTGTGCCTTGGTTTGCAGAGGACATTGCCTTCTTTACGACCTCGATCACTCTGGCGACCACCTTTGAATTATCTTTTACTTCGAGGATAAGCTCGTCGTGCACCTGAAGGATAAGCGCCGCGTCGTCGGCAAGACCTTCTTCCTTGAGCGCGCGGTCGACTCGTGCCATCGCGATCTTCACGAAGTCAGCTGCAGTACCTTGGAGTGGCGCATTCATCGCCATGCGCTCCGACATTGCCTTCATAAATGGGATGCGCGAGCGAAGGTTGGGAAAATGACGGCGGCGGCCAAATATTGTTTCAGTGTAACCTATTTTGGTCGCTTCTTTTTTTACTTCATCGAAATAGGCGGCGATTTTAGGGAAAGTAATAAAATATTGGTCATAAAATTGTTGTGCCTCCTCGCGCGTAGAGCCGAGATTGGTCTTTAGCGCCGAGACACCCATGCCGTAGATGATGCCGAAGTTAATGACCTTTGCGCGGCGGCGCATTTCTTTGGTCACGTCGCTAGGCTGCACGCGAAACACGCGCGAGGCGACCGATGTGTGAATATCCTCTCCCGACTGAAATATCTCCGTGAGCCCAGGGTCACCCGAGAGCATGGCGAGTACCCGCATCTCTATTTGCGAATAATCAAAAGAAATAAGCAGGTGCTTCGGTGGGGCGACAAATGCATTGCGGATAACGGCACCCAAGCCTTCCCGCACGGGAATATTTTGCACACTCGGGTTTGAAGACGAAAATCTTCCTGTCGAGGCGCCGTCTTGATGCAGCGTGGCGTGGATTCTCCCACCCTCGTCTACAGAGAGTGGGATATTGTCGATGTACGTGGACAAGAGTTTTTGCAACTCGCGATACGCAAGTATCGAGGTGATGATGGGGTGCGCGTCGTGGAGCTTCTCGAGCTCTGATTCACGCGTAGAACGTGCGCCCCCGGCCGTCTTCTTCATCCCCTTTGCGGTGAGCCCCATGTTGTCGAAGAGGACTACCCCGAGCTGCTTTGGGGAGTTGATATTAAATGTCTCTCCCGCATGCGCATATATTTCTTTTTCCTCCTTCGTGAGCCGCGCATGGTAGTCAACAGAAAGTTTTTTGAGAAACTCAACGTCGATGAGCATCCCCTTCTCTTGTGCACGCGCGAGAATAGGAAAAAGCGGCAGCTCAATATCCTCATAAATATGCATCAAGCCTGACGATCGTAGCTCGCCCATAATTTTTTCGTACGCATGTGCGAGGTCGCTCTCTCCCGTGTGGTCGACTATCTCGGCCACGCCCGACGTCGTGAGGTCGGAGTTGAGCACCCACAGTCCGACAGCAGTCTTTCGCAACAACTCCTGATCGACCTCCGTGGTGGCGGCGCGCTCTTTATTTGAAGTAGTTTTTTCAGATGACGCGCTCTTTTCTGTCGTTTTATCCTCGGACATGAGCTGCTTTGCTCGTGCACCCAATGTTTTGAATTCGAGTTGGTTAAAAAGTACGATTGCTTTGTCGGCAGTGAAACTCTCCTTCCACGTCTCCTTCGGGAGCACGTAGGTGATGGGTGCATCGAGGCGAATAGTAGCGAGCATTTTGGAAAAGAGCGCGTCTTCTTCGCCCGCAATTAAAAGCTCGACCATGCGCGCTTTGATGCCTGCGTCGATAACCGCCTGCTTGTCTTTTTTAAGCGCCTTGTATATCCCTTCGATCGTTCCAAATTTCTGGATGAGGTCACCCCCCGTCTTCTCCCCAATCCCCGCGATGCCAATAATGTTGTCGGACGGGTCCCCACGCAACCCCTTGTAGTCGGTGAGCTGTGGAGGAAGAAACCCAAAACGCTCCATCACTTTTTCTTCGTCGTACACAATCGTGTCGTTGATGCCCTTGCGCAATGTGTACACTCGCACGCGTTTGCCCGATACAAGCTGGAGTGTATCCATGTCGCCGGTCACAATGAGAATTTCGAGGTCTTTAATATTTTTCGTTTGTTCCACGATGGTGCCGAGCATGTCGTCTGCCTCGAACCCAGGCTTGTCGTAGATAGGAATATGAAATGCGGTAAAGATGTCGCGACTGCGCTCGAGCTGCTGCTTCAGCGCTTCGTCTGTCTTTGCGCGCCCTGCTTTATACTCCTTATATTCTTTATGGCGAAAAGTTGGCCCTGGCAAGTCGTAGCAGGCAGCCATGTAGTCGGGGGCGAAGTCCTGTATCGAGCGCATGAGCATCGTTGAGAGGCCATAGAGCCCGCCCGTGGGCTCCCCCGCCTTCGTGGCAAACTCCGGCAGTGCATGATACGCCCGATGCACGATGGCATGCGCATCAAAGAGTACGAGCCGCTTGGAGTGTGTTTTTGCAACCATGTACCCCATCATACCAGTACGCGTCCGGAGAACAAAAAAACCCCACTTACGTAGGGTTCGCATGTCGTATTTTAGCGCCTCCAAATAAAAGCAAGCGCTACCAAGAAAAGGAACAGCCCGAGAACCTGAAACCCACCGAGTGCCCATAAGCCGATGACGCCAAGAAGGAGTTCCTGCCAAAAACCCTGTGGCACCATAATGTGGCGCATTCCCAACCAAATCCATAGTGGGGTGAGGCAGACAGCCAGAGCAATCAAAGAAAGAATAGACCTTACTAAAGACACCATAAACGTCTCCAAAGAAAGAAGCCTATTTAAGCCTATGACATAGTGGGCTTTTTATCAAGTACCACCACATTTACACACTACTCCCGCGTAGATATTTTGCGGGTGGTTTCGTCGACGACCTCGAAAAAAAAGTTGTGTGCGTGGCTCGGAAACTGTGATGCTATTTTCTCGGGCCACTCGACCACAACGAGATTATGCGGGTCGGCAATGATTTCCTCCCAGCCTATTGGCGGAAGTTCGTTCATGTCCTCGATGCGGTAGGCGTCCATATGTACCAAGCGCGTAAATGTTTCATTATTTGGGAGTGAATAAAACCGCGCGATCACAAATGTTGGCGAAGTGACCTGCTCCTCGATGAAGAGTGCCCGTGCGAGCGCCTGCACAAATGCTGTCTTCCCTGCGCCGAGGTCTCCTGAGAGGCCGAGCATGGTCGCTTTATCGCTAGGATTGTTTTTGGATTGTACGAAAAGCGCCGCAAGCGTGTTTGCCGCAAAAATATCTAACTCTTTTATGCTGCGTACGACGATCTCCATAGCCTCACATTCTACACCAAGATGGCGGTGCCACCTTCTCTGGTTTCACTTTCTGCTGCACGAATTTCTGCTTTCCTTTTTTCGTAATATATCTTCCCCTTGCGGACTCCGATAATGGCGCCAATAATGAGTAGCGTGTAGAGGAACCAGCCGAGCACCGAGCTAGGGAGGAGTCCAAATGTGCTGCTGTCTGCTTTCGCTGCAGTAGTACTTTTTGCACTTGTCGCACTCGTCGCCTTCCCCGCACTCGCTTCGACAATGTGCATGCCCGAGGTGTTTTCGTACTCGAGTCGCGCCCGCGCGTCTGGGAACCCAGAGGCGCCACCAGTGGTCATTCCGAGGAGCGAGAATGCGCGCGTATTCCCTTTTTGTATGGTGCCCAGAGGAAGCACATATGTGCGCTCACCACCTTCCTCCTCTTGCACCAGAAGCTCGTTGGCGGTGTTGTCCCCAATATAGATAACCTCTTTGGGAAGCGTCACCATAAGACGGGCGTCTTTTCCCTGTGCACCCTCGCCATAGGAGTACGTGACGAGATATTCGATGGGTGTGTGGGTGGATACGTTTTTGGGTCCCACTTTTTCAATCGTCACTTCAATCAAACTCTTTCCCGTCAGGTTGTTCCAAAAAGTTCCGAGCGGGCTTGTCGCCGCGGCCACACCTGCTGTTTGGTTTTTCTGATCGACTCCATTTTTTACCGTACCTTCAGTGTTGCTTGTGGTACTCGTGCTCTTTTTGCGAAAAAAAGATCCGAATGTGGGGAGACCTTGTGGCCCAAAGGGCGACGCAATGGTGTTGTTGCTACCTGCACCACTTTTTCCACTCGTCGTGGTCGTGCGCACAACACCGTCTCCACTCCCCGCACTCGGCACATACTGAGTGATGGGCTGCTCACTCGCTATTGGTGCCGGGGCTACTCCTGTGGTGGTGAAGACTCTCGTCGCACCATATGTCCGCCCACTCGCATTTTCAGCAACGATGCGATAAAAGTATGCCGTACCGGGAGTAAGGTTGTTGAGTGAGTCGCTGACCGAGCCTGCACTCCCCGACACATTCCTTCCGGACGTCTGTGACTCGAGTCGCATCGTAGTACCCCACTCAAACCACGCAGTCGTTCGTGCGTCTCCGTGTGGGCTCACATATCCACGCATCTCCACAGAGTTCATGGTCAGTGCAGCGGGAGCATTTGTTTCCACAATAACGAGAGGTATGACAGTAGGAGCACGCTTTTTTGTACTAAAATATACCGTTTGTCCTATGTTTTTTCCTCGGCTACTTTCAATAACATAGCGGTAAAAGTACTGCGTATCTGGAGCAAGCCCGATAATACTCGTGTAGGTACTGACAAGCGTGTTGTGCGAGTAGACAGACTGGTGTGCGGTCTCGTAGATAATATCTCCGCGGCCAGAAATCCCCCACTCAAACCAACCTACTGCATCTTGGACTTCACTGGGGTTCCCTTCTGCGTTGAGATTTGCGCTTTTTTCAGTAATGAATGTCGCCGCTTTCGTGATGGCTATTGGCGCCGCTTCATACGCAAAAAGGATACTTGGAATGAGCGCACCGCAAAGAGCGGCACAGATAAGAAAAACGACACTTTTTTGTCTCATTTTTTGCATATATCCATTGTACACTATTTAGTAGTATTTGTCAACAAAACGTAATGTTTCAATACCTTTGCATCACCCCAAGGTTTAAGATGAAAGGATATGGCTTATACAACAAACCCGAAGATGCCCCGTGTGCGGGGTGATGC
>JAYTEB010000231.1:0-6248 GCA_043735605.1 Candidatus Lloydbacteria bacterium
GCTTTTTCAAGCGACGTGACAAGATGCGTTTCAAGCTTCTTTAAATCGAGTTTCTTAAACATGGCAAAGACAGCCTCAGCACCGATGCCTGCCTCAAATGCAGACGAGTACTTCAATGAGTATTTGTGGTACGTCATTTCGTCAAGGATGAGCCCGACAGAAATACCACCAATCTCTTTCTTTGCTGCGGTGAGGAGCTCCTTCATTTTGTCCTTTGCGCCCTTTGCTTCAAGTGACTTCACCTTCGATTTGTACTCTTGGTCGAGCTGACGAAGTAAATCTTCTTTTTCTTTTTCATTCACCGAGGTGATGACATATGCGGCAAAATAAATCACTCGCTCAAGCTCGGCAACAGGAAGGTTGAGCAAGAGTCCGATGCGCGAAGGAATACCGCGCAAAAACCAAATGTGTGACACAGGGGCTGCGAGCTCAATATGGCCCATGCGCTCGCGGCGCACGATAGCACGCGTTATTTCCACGCCACACTTCTCACAAATAATGCCCTTGTAGCGAATTCCTTTGTACTTGCCGCAGTAGCACTCGAAGTCCTTCTCTGGTCCGAAGATGCGCTCGTCGAAGAGGCCTCCGCGCTCCGAGCGCTGGGTGCGATAGTTGATGGTCTCGGGCTTCGTCACCTCGCCGTGCGACCATTCTTTTATGCGCTCAGGGCTCGCAAGCTTGATGCCAATCGCGTTGAAATCTGTTGATGGATTGTTCATAGGTATGAATGTGCGGAGGGCGATTAATTGGTGTCCCCTTCTGGGAGCGTGAGTAAATCGATATCGAGCGAAAGTCCTCGCAATGAGTTCACTAAGACGTGGAATGTCGCAGGCAAGTTTGGCTCGCGAATACTGCGTCCCTTTACGATAGCGTCGAATGCTGCCGAGCGACCCAAGATGTCGTCTGACTTGATGGTGAGCATCTCGCGGAGAATGTGTGCCGCGCCGTATCCTTGGAGTGCCCACACTTCCATCTCTCCGAAACGCTGTCCTCCTCCTTGCGCCTTTCCTCCGAGTGGCTGCTGGGTGATGAGCGAGTAGGGCCCGATGGAACGCATGTGGATCTTGTCTTCCACCATGTGATGCAGTTTCAAGATATACATGTAGCCGACAGAGATCTCCTGCTCGAATGCCTCACCCGTACGTCCGTCGAAAAGTTTCATCTTTCCGTCTTCGCGGTAGCCTGCGGACTTGAGCTCTGCGCGAATCTCTTCTTCGGTCACACCCAAGAACGGAGGGGTGATAGCTTGGTAGCCGTGCTTGTGTGCAGCGAGTCCCAAATGCAGCTCAAATATTTGTCCCAAGTTCATACGTGATGGCACACCAAGTGGGGTGAGTACCACGTCGATAGGCGTACCGTCTTCTTGGAATGGCATCTCTTCAATAGGCAAAATCTTTGAGATAACACCTTTGTTGCCGTGGCGACCAGCGAGCTTGTCTCCGACGGAAATATTACGGAGCTGCGCGACCTCTATATAGATACGCTTGATGATGCCCGACTCGAGGTTGTCACCCTTTTCACGCGAAAAGACTTTGACGCTCAAAATGCGTCCACGCTTGCCGTGTTCCATGCGCAGGCTCGTATCTTTCACGTCACGCGCCTTCTCTCCGAAGATAGAGCGGAGCAGTCGCTCCTCAGGAGTGAGTGTCGCCTCTCCCTTAGGAGTGATTTTTCCGACGAGAATGTCGCCAGGGCGCACCTCAGCACCGATACGCACGATGCCCTCGTGATCGAGGTCTTTCAATTTTACTTCACCGACATTTGGGATGTCGGGGGTAGTGACCTCGGGCCCAAGTTTGGTGTCGCGCACGTTGACGACAAATTTTTCGATGTGAATAGACGAGAGGATGGACTCACGCACCAGTCGCTCAGAGAGGATGATAGCATCTTCGTAGTTGGCTCCTCCCCACGACATAAATGCGACGAGCAGATTCTGGCCGAGTGCCATCTCTCCGCGGTCGGACGTCGAAGTGTCGGCAAGCACGTCGCCCTTCTTGACCTTCTCCCCCACCGAGACGATTGGTCGCTGGTGGTAGCAATTCGCATTGTTGGTCATGATGTAGTTGAGCAGCTTGTACTCCTTCTCATTTCCTTTGTTGTCCTTGAGTACGATGTGGCGTGCGTCGACTTCCTTGACGACACCATCTGCATCTGAGAGCACGACGCGGCCAGAGTCGCGTGCGATGCGTCCCTCCATGCCGGTGGCCACAATCGGTGCCTCAGGGCAGATCAGCGGCTCAGCTTGGCGCTGCATGTTTGAACCCATGAGTGCGCGGTTTGCGTCGTCGTGTTCCAGAAATGGAATAGACGAGGTCGCGGTCGAGAATGCTTGGTTTGTGGCGACGTCGATGTAGTCGACGAGGTCGCGATTCACAATGCCTGGGTTACCCTTCACGCGCGCCTCGACGCGGTCGCCGAGCATCATGTCCGCTCCGTAAGGCACCGCTGCGTGTGCAATAATAAAACCTTCTTCTTCAAGTGCGTTCAAGTATTCGATCTTGCCGGTAATCTTGCCGTCTGTCACCTTCACATATGGAGTCTCGATGACGCCAAATGCATTGGTGCGCGCATAGACCGACATACGCAAGACGAGTCCAATGTTCGGACCTTCTGGTGTGTGAATTGGGCAGAGACGTCCGTAGTGGCTTGGATGCACATCGCGCACCTCGAGTCCGGCACGTTCTTTCGTCAGTCCGCCAGGGCCCATCGCAGAGGTGGTGCGCAAATGCTCCACTTCGTCGAGCACATTGCCTTGGCTCATGAGCTGTGCGAGCTGGTTGGTGGTGAAAAACTCCTTCAGACGTGCCTGAAGTGGGCGCGGAGAGACGAAGTTGATAGGCAAAATAGTATCGGTCTCGACGGTCGACATGCGGTCCTGAATATTGCGCTTCATCTGTGTCATTCCGACGCGTAGTTTTGCTTGAAGCATTTCTCCGACAAAGCGCACGCGGCGGCTTCCAAGGTGGTCGATATCGTCTTCCACGGCGCCCCTCATGTGGTTGAGCTTTGCGATATGGGAAATAGTCGAGATAAGATCACTGAAGGTCAGCACGCGCACTTCGAGCTCCTTGTCGGTCATTGGTTTCTCAAATCGCTTGTTGAAGCGGTAGCGTCCCACCGGAGAGAGGTCGTAGCGCTCACGAGAAAACATGGGGTCGATGAGGTCACGCGCATTTGCGGTCGTCGTTACATCACCATCGCGGAGGCGACGATACACTTCGACATAGGACTCGTCGAGTGTTTTAGCGACGTCTTTGACGAGCGTCTTCTCTATATAACGCTTTCCGTCTGGGTCACCCTCAAATGCTTTCAATATTTCGACATCGGTGCACTTTCCAAACACACGAAGGAGGCTCGTGATGGGGAACTTGCGCTTGCGGTCGATCTTTACCCAAACCACCTCGTCGGAGTCGGTCTCTATTTCGATCCATGCACCACGTGAAGGGATGACCTTTGCGCCGAAAAATCGCCCAGCTTTTAATTCCTGTGCGGTAAAAAATATTCCGAATGAGCGTGCGAGCTGTGGGACGACGACGCGCTCCACGCCGTTGACGACGAAGGTACCGCGCGAAGTTGCGATGGGGAAATCCGCCATAAAGACCTCTTGCTCCTTCACGGTGCCGAGCGTCTTGTTGGTGAGGCGCACCTTTGCACGCAGCGGAGTCTCGAAAGAGATTTTGTGCTCGCGCGCGTAGTGCTCGTCAAAGCGCGGCGGAGTGATATCGAACCCGATAAACTCGAGGTCGAACTTCTTCTTTGAATAATCGCTGATTGGGGAGAACTCTTTGAAGAGCTCCCTCAGGCCTTCCTCCACCAACCAATCGTATGAACGCTTCTGTAGCTCTACGAGATTCGGGATCTCTGCGAGCGGCTGCTTGTAGCGCCCAAAAAACTTCTTATTGATCGCCTCCATAATCGAATAAGTAAACTATTAAATGTCGGACATACGTAAATGGCGAACTTCTCACGCCGAGAATTTGACCAATTTTTCTTTGCGGTACTCCGCTTAGAAAAATGGAAATACTCTTTGTGGTGCATCCATTTTCGAATGTCCTCGCGCGTGAACAAAATGCGAAAGATACAAATAGACGCAAAAACACGGACTCGTTTACAGAGTTAGTGTCTTATATTCCTCAAACGTATAAATATTTGCGCAACATGCGCATAGAGAGTGGCTGTACTAAGGGTTATCCGCCAATAACTCAATCAGGCCGTTAGTGAAAACAGTATAGATTAAGGCATTGGGGGTGTCAACCGACCGGAAAGTTTTTATAAAAGACAAGCGATTTATGCACAGCTCAAAAAACCCATAATTCCCTTCATTTGCAACGAATTTGGGACTATTTGGACACGAGTCAAGAGGTACGCTTTTTGGTGGGGATAAGCAAGGGGAAAAACTGTGGATAACGGGTTCTCTCCTCTTGAAAAGCACATCATCAATTTTTCCGGCGAAAAATGGTGATTCTGCTCGGCGGGCCCGCTTTGCAAAGGCAAAGTCCATGCCGGGCCCCGGTAGCCTCCGCAAGTCTTTTCAAGAGGAGAAAACCCCCACCAGGAGAAGAAGGGAAATATCTCTGTTAAGACTCGATAAAATATGGCTGTTTTCTATTTTCGGTGAAGCTTGTTTCACTCAAGATGAATTTAAGTATCCCTATTTTTTGAGTAAATTTCTTTTGCATAATTTTGCCAATCTGAATACACAGACAATTTGTGGTAGGCATAACAAAATGCTATGTGCTTGTTTAGATATTTTCCTTTTGAGGAAGCAGATCTCAAATTACTAAAAACATTTTCAGGAACAGCTTCATAGAGGTAGGCACCACTTTTTTTAAATTTTACAATTAGTATTTCTAGATCAGCGTAATACTCAATCCACTCCACATTGGATGAAACCACGCTTGATCTCGCTGACGATTCAATCCCACTATCATCAACAAATGAACTTCCATTTTGTTTATATTTTGTTTCCCAGCAATATTTAACATTGGCAATTATTTCATCAAATTTTGTATCATATTTTAGCTGCTGTATTATTTTTTCGTAAGCCTCATTTATTTTTGCAGTCTTATCATTGGCTTCTTGGAAGTTCAGTTTCCCATTACTTGTTAATCTGTCGGGGTGCCATAAAAATAGCTGTTTTTTATATGCCTCCTTTACGACAGCAATTGAATTAGTTGGCTTAATGTCTAGTTGTTCAAAATATTTGTAAGGCATTTTGTATTTGAAGGACCTATATCCACACGGAAGGAACTTGAAGCAATTTCGCTGAGAAATCTGATAATATTGCACAAAAAATAGCAAACTTGCGCACTAAGGCATTCTTAATGCAACTTCTGTACGATGCCATTTCTGCTCGCAACCCATATTTCCTTAAAATTAGAAGTCCTTATCCCATCGATTACGAGTTTCAAAAAATACTCTGGCGGGCAGTTCATCTCATCAAGAAGAAGTATTATATCTGAAACGTCTTTATTTTGAAGGTCATACTTATTTTCAATCACCAGTAGGTGATTAAGTATTCTTTTTACGAATTGATCTCCATCCCTGATTGTCGCCTGTCTCTCAAAAATCGGCACGTCCATACTTTTGCCAAGATTTCCGACCATGACTGGATCGGATTTCTTTACCTGGATTTTCAATTGATTTTTTTGATTTGTGGTGTAACAATAAATGTCAATTTCATTTTGAATATCGTTCTTAACGATGTCTTGAAAGTTTGTTTCGTTGATACGGTTGTACTCATGGATAAAAAGTTCCGCGCATTGTACTTCGGACTCATTTTGCAACTGCGTATAGTCAATTTTAGAGGCCATGATTCCTCAGACAAACAGCATATTCGTTTGCCTTCGCTTCACGAGTAACTACTTTTTCTTGTTTTGGAGGGCGTTCTGTAGCGTCTTGACCTAAGCGCCAGCACGTTAGTGGGGTTATCTTACCATTATTAAGGGAGCTGCACTCCTCATAGTTCTTCTTGTTCGCATCAGCTTGTTCTCTTGAAATGCCGGCATCTGCAGGAATTATTTCAGTAAACCACGAGCAATCTTTTTTGATTGCTGTTGGCCGTAGTTGAAACCAATAGAATGAAAATCCTAAAATGGCCAGCACTACTATAAATACAACTTTATATTCTTTGATTTTTTCCATATCACAAGCCTACTCCCCCATTCATCCTTTGCCAATGGGTTTGAGATTATGGTGTTAATGTGCCGCAGGTTTGCGGGCGACTACTTTTTGCTCCTTATTTTGGG
>JAYTEB010000232.1:0-2569 GCA_043735605.1 Candidatus Lloydbacteria bacterium
GGCTCTTCACCCTCGGGGATTGCACCGTCCGCCTTCTTTTTCTCATACTTCTCGAGCGCGGGCTGCAAAATAGTCTAATGGTACGAGCCAATGTCCCGCACCTTCATTTCTTGGAGCACGTCATAGCGCCTATCCATCTCTTTCGTCTCCCACTTGAGCGTGAGTATCGCCTTCTTTGCCTCAGTCACGACCGGCGTCAGTAGGTGGGGGATGCCATTATATAGAGTAAGCTCGACGCGCTTGGGGTCTACCATGATAAAGCGCAGCTGCTCTGGAGAGTTTCTATATAATAGAGAGGTGATGATGGTGTGGATAGTCACCGACTTTCCCGAGCCTGTTGCCCCCGCCACGAGTGCATGTGGCATTTTGGCGATGTTCATGAATTGCGCCACACCAGAGATGCCTTTGCCCAAGGGGACGTAGAGCGGGTTTGGGTTTGCTGCCCACTCCGCGTCCGCGAGTAGTGTCCCGAGGCCCACCGTCGACTTCGTCGTGTTCGGCATCTCTATTCCCACGAGCGACTTCCCTGGGATGGGTGCCTCGATGCGGATGGGCGCCGCCGCGAGTGCGAGCTCGAGGTCGTGCTGCAGTGTCGTTATCTTCGAGAGGCGGACACCTTCTGCGGGCTTCAGTGCATAGCGGGTGATGGATGGCCCCACAGAGACTTCATCCATTTCTACGTGAATACCAAAGTTCTGAAACGATCGCTTGATGATATTCGCATTCGCTTTTATGTCTCCGAACCCAGGCTTGCCTTTATCGTGGGCGAGCAAAGAGAGTGGGGGAGGGATGTACGTCGAGTGAAGTGTCGAGTTAAATCGAAACGGCACCACATCTGCGGCCGACTTTTTCGCAGGCCGTACTATCGCGGCGAGGAGTGAGGGCTTCTTTTCCACCTCCTCCTCTTTCGTCACGACCTCCTCCACATCTTCCGCGGGCGCATCGTCACGCAGCGAGAATGTTTCTACTTCGTCTTCCACCTCCTCCTCGAGGTCAGCCTCCTCATCGGAGAGCTCGTCACGCTTCGTTGGTTTGAGAAATGAAAAAAGCGAAAACAAAAATCCAAGGTGCAGTGGCGTGTCAAAGAGTATCAGTATGGCGATCACAAATATCGCAGAGAGGATGATGGCGGTGAGCATGGGAGCGAGGAGCGACACGAGCGGCATCATGATGTAGTACCCCGCAAAGCCTCCGAGCCCGAGCACCCCCGCGCCCTTCGTCGCGAGCGCGAGTAGTCCGAGTGCCGAGATGAGAAAGAACGGTCCCGCGAACAGTGCTGGTGTAGCAAAGTTGTGTCCACCTGCGCGGAAAAAATTCACTCCGAGAATAGTAAACAGGATGGGAAGCACGTAGTACCCCAGTCCGAATAAATAGTGCACCCCCCCGTACGTTTTCCCGCCGAGGTACCCACCGCTCCCCGTGGCGGCGATGATGAGTATGATGGCGACGATGAAGAATAAAATACCCACGATAGAGTTACGCGTCTCGTCCCGTAAGCCCCCCCAGAGTCCTGTTTTTTCTTTCCCGTCTTTTCCTCTCCGCCCCTCCTGCTTTTCGTTCTTGCGATCAACATTTTTCTCTCCTCGCTTTTTTCGTTTTTTTGTCATAACGGTAATTAAGTTGATTTGATTTTATCACCTCTCGGCGAATTCTCACACATAGATGAGGCACGTTTCTTCGTCGGGCGAGGATTCATTTTCCGCCATTTTTACAAGCGAGGGACTTCTCTTTTTGAAAAGCCTTGCGGAGGCATATTGGACAGGGCTTGGCCTTCGCCCCGCGAAGCCTGTCCAGCCGAGCAGAAGCACAATTTTTCGCCGGAAAAAATTGATGCTGTGCTTTTTAGAAAGAGAAGCATCGAGCGCTCATTTATCCACAGGCTGAACTCCCACCCACCAACTCCTTCTATGAGACATCCTTGCCACAAATGCGCCCATGAGTATTATGGACACCAAGTAGTCAGAGACAACCACATCAAAGACATACAAAAAACAAGCATTTGACTTTTATTAGACTATGTGATACTGTTTAAGGACAGTTTAAAGACACAACATGGAACCACAAAAAGACATTCAGCATGGACAACAGAAAAGTACCCAGCCACTGGGCTATGCTTACGTTGTCCGAAAGGCAGAAAAGCTTACAACGGCGCTCTATCTCGTCACAGACATACTGAGGGACATGGAGCCACTAAAGTGGAAAGCCCGTGAGGCAAGCATTGACGTCCTTTCTGAAATCTCCGTCGTAACGACATCCTCCCAAAGCGAAAAGATAAGCACGCTGCGCCTAGTGATAAAAAAGATCGAGCGCATTATGTCGTTTCTCGATATTGCCGCGTCGTCGCACATGATGACGGAGATGAATGCGAGTGTGCTGAAGCGCGAGTATGCCGCCCTCAAAGAAGGTGTCGAGGCAGAATGGTACCGTGCACAGGAGCATAGCAAAGTACTCCTCTCTGAACGTTTCTTTGACGTCCCTAAAGATGTGCTGCAAATAGAAGAACAGCAAGCACCAATACGAGAAACAAGAACCGAGCCCTCTCCAACGGTACCCAAGGTTGAAATCCGCC
>JAYTEB010000233.1:0-2562 GCA_043735605.1 Candidatus Lloydbacteria bacterium
AGAGCAGACCTTCCTCACTGAGGTTGCGTCCGAGAAGTCATCCCAGAACCACATGCACTTTTTGCTCGTACTTGGTGACTTGTTTATCAAGCACAAAGAGGACGACGACTTTGCGCATCGCTGGAGTACAGACCCTGAGATTTCTGGAAAAGTCCACGAGTCACTACGCAAGCTCTATGCCTCCCTCTCCGATGAGGACCTCATTGAGGAGGCAAAGATGATCGAACGTTTTCTGGTGCACCTCAAAGACGTTTCTGAGGAATACAAAAACGAAGAGATTCTGCGCCGCTGGCTTTCCTTGTCGAAAAAAATGGGAAAGAATCCACTCGGCGAATGGGGAATGGCTTCATCGCCAAATGTCTCTGCGCGTGGCGTGCGAGACTACGCATTCCTCGTCTTGCGCAAGCACGGCTCCCCGATGCACTTCACTGAAGTGGCAAAAGCAATTGGTGCACATTTTGATAAACGCGCACATATCGCAACCACCCACAATGAGCTCATTAAGGATAAGCGCTTTGTGCTTGTGGGCCGCGGTCTCTACGCACTCTCAGAGTGGGGATACTCGACCGGAGTCGTCCGCGACGTCATCGCCGAGGTGCTCAAGAAAAATGGCCCGCTCACACGTGAGGAAATTGTCGACAAAGTAATGCGTGAACGATACGTGAAGCCCAATACGATTTTGGTCAATCTCCAGAATCCCAAATACTTCAAAAAGAACAAAGAAAGTAAGTACAGCTCAGTCTAAATACAAATACCCCCATCAGCCAAGATGGGGGTATTTGTATTTCGTTTCGGAAAAAAACACGCTATACTCATAAGCATGATTGCATCGATGACCGCATTGTTTGATAATACGTTTTTTCATATGCTCGGTAGCATATACAGCATTGCCGCCTTCACTGCTTTTTTGTGGGGCCCAGTTCTTTTGGTTTTTCTCGCACAAAAACTCTGGCTCGAATATGTCCGCCTCGAACATATCCGCAGTAGCATCAACTTTGTGATGCTTGAGATAAAGCTTCCTCGTGTCATCGACAAGACCCCAATGGCGATGGAGCTAGTCCTTCAGGCATTCCACCAGACGAGCTCGGGCAACTGGTACGAGCGCTTTTGGGAAGGGAAGGTGAAGTCTTGGTTTTCACTCGAGATTATTTCTATCGAAGGCAATGTGAAGTTCATGGTGCGCACCCCAACAAAATTTAAAAAACTTATCGAGAGTCATATTTATGCACAATATCCCGATATTGAAGTGGTCGAGGTGGGAGACTACGTCTCGCTCGCTCCATACATGCATGAAAAAGAAAAATGGACTCTTTGGGGCTGTGAGTATGCACTCACGAAACCCGACCCCTATCCCATCAAAACATATGTGGACTACGGACTAGACAAGGTCGGCACAGAGGAGGAGTTCAAGAGTGACCCCATTACCTCCACCATCGAATTCCTTGGAAGTATCGGTCGTGGTCAGCAAATATGGATGCAGATACTTGTGCAGGCAAATGGCGCCCGCTACAACACGCAAGGATCGTGGTTTGGAAAACATGACTGGAAAGATGAGGGTAAGCACCTCGTGAAAGACATGCAGGCAAAGTTTTCGGGTGAAGGTGCGCCGAAGCCCACTAAGTCAGACACTGAGGCCGTAGCCGCCATTGAGCGCTCGCTTTCGAAGATAGGCTTCGACTGTGGTATTCGGACGCTCTATATTGCAGAAAATGAGCACTACGATCCCGCGAACATTGCCGGCATCACCGGTGCTTTTCGTCAGTACAGCTCGCAGACCCTCAACGGTTTTAAGCCTGTGCATACGACCGCGTTTGACTACCCTTGGCAGGACTACCACGATCACCGTTTAAATAAAAAGAAAAAGCATATTTTTGATGCGTATGTGCGCCGTTCCTATTTTTATTCGCCATACAAGAGCCACCCCTTTGTACTCAATAGTGAGGAGCTTGCCACCATTTACCATTTCCCTGGCGGCGTCGCTGAGACCCCCACCTTTACACGCATCGACTCACGCAAGGGCGAGCCACCCGCAAACCTTCCCATATGATAGAGGGCAGAGAGACCTCTGGTGAGGAAAAAAATATTTCACCACCACAGAGCACATGGAAAATTTTTCTCTTGGGTGCCTTCGCCCTCCTTCTTTGTGGACTTTTGTTGTTGTGGTACGCCTCGCGCTCACCTAGTACAGTGACGAAGGATATTTTTATAGATATTCCTCGAGGGAGTACTGTGGGAGAAATCAGCCAGCACCTTTACGCGAAGGGTGTGATTCGTTCAGCCGATCTTTTTTATCTCGCGGTGCGCCTCGCGGGACTCGACACCACTCTCCCGTCAGGTACATTTCTTTTTCACACACCCCTCGACCTCTTTGGTGTCGTGGCGCAACTAGGCGCACGAGACCATGGTATCACACGGGTCAAAATCACTATCCCCGAAGGGTTCACGGTGGCACAGATTGGGAAATCCCTATCAACGTCACTGCCCGACTTCGATACGGCACAATTTACTGCTTTGGCGAAAGACAAAGAGGGATATCTTTTTCCAGACACCTATTTCTTTTTT
>JAYTEB010000234.1:0-2556 GCA_043735605.1 Candidatus Lloydbacteria bacterium
TCAATCTCGCCATGTGGGGTAGAATTACTTGACTCACTCAGTCACTATGGTAGAAAGAAGGGGCTGACTTGGTGGTGTTCTTTATTTCATTAATGCTCAATCAACCACCAGGAGACTGCAATGAGATTTAAAGGAGTTTGTCCCGAATGTAACGAAACTGTCGCGTGCAAGACGCTCGTATTTGCAAAAGACTGCGGCATCGTCCGAGATACGACGGAAGACTCAGTGCCATTTGTCTTGTGCATTCAACATGAGGCAAAAGAGGGACTCCGTGTGAGTAGTGTGGTCAGCATTCCGAGTGGCAAAACAGTAGCGGTTTTTTGCCGAGGCTCCATGCGCCCCCCAAAAGAGCTCACGCAAGTGCACTAGAAACAAGACTCACCTCCGGGTGGGTCTTTTCATAGTATCATCACTCTTATTGTGCAAAAGTAGACAGCCATCCGTACTTACGTAGTTGTTTTTATTTTACATGCCTACCTTCTCCCCTCGAGTGCGTAGCGCAGTGTGTCGGCGTCGGAGTATTCGAGTTCGGTTCCGGTCGAGAGACCGCGACCCAAATGCGTGATTTTCGTCATTGTGGCGTTAATGAGAGGGGAGATGGTGGCTTCGACGTATTGTGCAGTGTGCTCACTCTCAGGGGTCACCGCGCAAGCGAGGATGATTTCGTCGAGGTTGTCGTTTTCAGTATTAATGCGGTCGATGAGCGCGTCAATGCGTATTTTTGCGTTGGGGTTCTTTTCAAGAATAGGAAGTATGCCGCCAAGGACAAAATAGCAGCCTTTGTAGGTGCCGCTGCGCTCGAGCGCCTCGAGATCAGAGTCCTTCTCGACGATCATGAGTGTCGCGTGGTCGCGAGTCTCATCTTGGCAGATGAAGCAGACGAGCGGTGCCTCGGGGAATTTTTTCATAAAATAGCGATGGCATTTTTTGCATTCAAGCACGACTTCTTGGAGGAGCGAAATCTGCCGCGCAAGCTCTGCGAGGTATACACGGTCCCGCTTGAGGAGGTAATGCACAAAACGTTTGGATTGCCGCGACCCAATACCAGGGAATTCTGCAAAAAGCAGCGCAAGTTTATTTATGGAATCCATAACTAGAAGACATCATCGAAGCCTTGGTTGTTTGCTTGGTGTGATTTGTCGACATCGCGAAACGTAGTATGCTTTTCGTCGAAGAAGAGTTCGACCATACCCGTGGGGCCATTGCGGTGCTTTTCAACCATAATTTCTGCAATACCAGGCTTTTCCGAGACCTTGTCTTTGTTGGCCTTGTCTTCGCGGTGAATAAACATGACCACGTCGGCGTCTTGCTCGATGGAGCCCGAGTCGCGAAGGTCCGAGAGGCGTGGGCGGCCACCACGTGCCTCTACGGCACGAGAGAGCTGCGAGAGGGCAAGTACCGGCACGTCAAGGTCCTTGGCGAGTCCCTTCAGTGAACGCGAGATTTCCGTAACCTGCTGCACCATAGAGTCCGTCGAGTGCATTGGGGTCATGAGTTGGAGGTAGTCGACAATAACGAGACCCAGGTTGTGCTCGCTCTTCATGCGGCGCACAGCCGAGCGCATGTTCATAATATTGATACCGGCTTGGTCGTTGATGAAGATGGGTGCCTTTGACAAGCGGTCGAGTCCTTCGCGCAGATACGCAAATTCATGGTCCTTCGAAAGTTTTCCCGTACGAAGTTTCCATGCGTCAACGGACGACTCGGCTGCGAGCATGCGGTCGATGAGTTGCTGCGAGCTCATTTCGAGTGAGAAGATACCAACGGGGACATTGTGGTCGACCGCGGCGCGGCGTGCAATATCGAGTGCAAGCGTCGTCTTTCCGACCGACGGGCGCGCTGCGAGAATGATGAGGTCGGACTTCTGTAGCCCTGAGAGCATTTTGTCGAGCGAAGCGAATCCGGTGGGGACACCGCGGAGTCCGTCATGTTCTTCATGTATCTTCTCGATACGCGCCCACGCCTCGATAAGCGCGTCTTTGATATTTTGAATTCCCTTACCCGAGGAGATATTGGTCACTGAGTAGATTTTGCTTTCTGCTTGATCGAGGATTTCCTCAAGTGCCATTTCTTCTTTGTAGCCAAGCTCAGAAACTTGGTCGGCAGTGTGAATGAGGTTGCGTAGCACATGCTTTTTGTGTACCGTCTCGGCATAATATTTTGCATTCGCGGATGAGGGAACCATTCCTGCAAGCTCCGCGAGATACGCACGCCCACCAATAGCATCGAGCTGAGTACGTTCTTCGAGCCTCGTAGCAAGAGTGAGGAGGTCGATGGGTTCGCGTTTGGCCTGCAGGTCGACCATTGCTTCGTAAATGATGCGATGCTTCTCTGCATAGAATGAGTCGGATTTCAAAGCATCTGATATCTCGTAGAGCGAGTCGGTGCGGATGAGAATCGCCCCCAAGAGCGCTTGCTCGGACTCGATGTGCTGCGGGGGGAGGCGCAGTCCTGTGGCAGAGGATGAGTTTGTTGTCGCAACGTACGGGCTTTTCATGTCGATATTTTAGCACGCCTGTCCTCCAAAAAGAAAACACCCTAACCTGTGCAAGTCTG
>JAYTEB010000235.1:0-2551 GCA_043735605.1 Candidatus Lloydbacteria bacterium
GCAATCACAGTTACTCCCAAAGTCGATGTCGGAACAAATGCGAGTTCGACGGCGAATGGTGGCATTGGTGGTGGTGCGAAGGTTGATACCAAGGTCACGGGTGCCAACACACAAAATGGCACGATCGCAGGGACAAACTCTGGGACGAACCAACTCGACAGCAAGGTCAGTGGCAGTAATGCGGGCACCTTCCAAAACGACGGAAAACAAACGACCTCCATTGGTCTCGGGCTAGACAGTAAGTCGAGCTCTGACAACAAAAATACTGTTTCAACCGGATCAAGCGCTGGTGCCAGCAATAGTGGTAGCAGCGACTCGACGTCGAGCGCAACGGGTAACGGCGCGGGCAACACGACAAACGTCAATACGTCGACGACAAACGTCCAGCCCGTCCAAGTGCCCGTACTGTTCAACCCGCTTCCCCCACTCGTCACTGCTGCGGGCTCGCTCATCACAGAGCGTCTCGCATGTGGCCCACTCCAACAAGTGGTAAAGACGAAGGTGTACGGCACACAGGTCGGTATCTTCAAAAATACCTCAATCGACCTCGGTAGCGACTATGAGCTGGCACCGGTGTTTGAAGCTGATGGCAAGCAACGCTACTACAACGAGCGTGAGTTCATGGAGAGTGGCGAGAAGGTCGTCCGTCGGTTTGGCAATCAAGCCATCGTCGTGACGGCGCTGCCAAACGTGTCAGGTGCGAGCACCCTCTCCATCGGCTTTGCTGGTACAAATGGTGGCGGTAATGGTGGCGGCGGGTCATCCTCTGCAATGTCGCGTATTGTGACAAAAATCACCATGTCGGACTGCGAGCTCCCAGGCGCCTACAAAATGGTGCGTGTAGCCACAGTGGCACCGAAGCCTGTCGTGGCGGCAACACCAGCACCACAGCTGACACGTGAGGACATTCTCGGGGCACTCTCCGTGCTCAACAATCTCAAACTCGACGTGACGGTACCGACGGATCGTGTCGAAAGCGTCCGAGTAGGGTGCAAGGTGGAGGAATTCACCGATGCGGCAGGCAGAAAAGTGTCTATGTGCCGCGGGTCGGCAAGTGGCTCCTATGGTGTGACGAAAGTCGTCAAAGACTCAGTCACCGTTCGCGGTGAGCTCCACTCTGGAGCATCAGCAAAAAAATAAGTACTCGTTCTTTGTAGTTTTTCGTTCGGTTCGGTTTACTCAGCCTCGTCCCCCTTATTGGGTGACGAGGTTTTTTTTATCCAAGAAAGAAGTATCGCAAAAAGACCTTTCTCTGCTTCAGCGCGCAGTGCAAAAATCTCACTCGGGTAGTCCACCCCAAATGTGGCACTCACGTCGTATTCCCCGATAATGCTCCACGTCACCGCCACATGCCACTTTCCCGCCGGAGTCAGGAGCGCCCATGGCATATCATAGACTCCGCCTCCGCGAGACTTTGCTGGCACCACCAAGGGCCCGACCCCTTCTTCTGCATTGTGTAACACAATCATGGGCACGGTGGTGCTCGAGGTTCCGATTTGCTTCCCCGCTTTGTCGTAGAGCACAAAACGCATTACATCAAGAGCGCCCCCTAGGTCCGTCACAGTAATACGCCGAGACGCGTCCGTGCGCGATATCGACCACAGAGGGCTGCGGAGAGAGGCGAATGGGCGCATCGCGGTATCGTATATTTTTTTGAAAAAAGACTTTTCTTCCTTCGCACTTCCACCATATATTTCTAATGCGCTACTCGTTGCCCCTACAAAAAAGGAAAAGGCACCGCGAGTATAGTGGCCGTCGACAGCAGAAACACCATGCCAAGAAACGACATAAATACCCTCATCCACAGAAGCGAGGCGCCGCATCATGACGCGCGCGTCGCGTGGGTCCAAGAAGACTCTCTCACGAGGCAACTTCACCCCACTTTGGGTAAATACATCGATGCCATTTGCCGTGGGGAGAATATCTTCGGTAAATTGGATACGCACCTCCTGTGGCGTCGTCACGTGAGACGAAAACTCTGTGGGCACGTATGCCAAAGGAAGCGCGTGGGCAAGGGCTGCCACAGGAAGTGCAAACAAGACAAATATGGTGAGAAAATATTTCATAGCACATTACGCATCCGAATGGTCTCGGATGCGTTATCTTCTATGAAGATTTTACTACACGACTCCTCAGTAATGCTGCGCCGCCGAGTATACTGCCGAGGAGGCCCAATGCAAGTGCTACTCGCGTTTGGCCCTTCTCTCCATCATTCATCATGTCCTGCATCATTTTATCCATCTCACCATTCAAGTTCTCGTGCATGCCAACGACAGTGACTGACCCTTCAGGAAAACCAAGCTCCTCTTTCCCAAGTGGGCAGCCAAACTGTCCATTCTTGTAGATGCGGGTTACTCCAGCCCCAAGCTCGACGATGCTCTTGTCTTCCGTGGCCTTACTCCCCTCAGGTGCGCAGGTGAAGGAGAGGTCGACAGGTGTGTCTGCTATGGTTCCAAAAAGACGGTACGTGAGGCTCGTCTTTACGGTGGGGAAAAAAGTATTTTTATACGCCCCAGGGTCTTTATATGCAGGAGAAATATCGAGAATCTTC